>NZ_JBEXOV010000001.1:0-219283 GCF_040611715.1 Streptomyces sp. NPDC006544
AGCATCAAGGGCACCGCTGACGCCCCGGACCTGACCGGCTTCACCGACCCGGCCGCCGGCCTCATCACCGGCAAGATCGACCCGGCCCTCTACCCCCGCGTCGGCTCCGACGGCGACCTCAACGGCGACAAGATCCCCGACCTCTGGGCCGTCGACAAGGACCAGCAGCTCGTCTCCTTCAACGGCCTCGGCACCGCCCCCAACGGCACCAGCGTCCTCTACCCCACCGTCACCGGCATCGCCCCCACCTTCACCCTCCAGGGCAGCCTCAACACCCCCACCTACCAGTGGAAGCTGAACGCCGGAACCGCCACCAGCACCCCCAGCGCAGACGGCAACAAGAACCCCGCCACCACCACCGGCATCACCTACCCCGCCGCCGAAACCATCGAAGGCCGCAGCACCTCCTACGCCGCGTTCAACGGCGCCCAGGCGACGATCACCGCGGCCGGCACCTCCGTCGACACCCGCAAGAGCTTCACCATCAGCACCTGGGCCAAGGCGGGTCCGAGCGGCGGGCTCATCGCCAGCCAGGACAACACCCGCAACAGCGCCTTCACCCTCTACGCAGACGCCGCCACCTCCTCGTGGCGGTTCGCCATGGCCTCCTCCGACGCGGACGGCTGGGCGTACGACTGGTCCGGCCAGGTCAATGACGCGGGGCGGTTCGTTCCGAACGCCTGGACCCGTCTGACCGCCGTCTACAACGCCGAGACCGGCCTGATGAGCCTGTACGTCAACGGCGTCCTCGCCGCCAGCGGCAACCACGCGGCCACGACCAGCCCGGCCCCGACGGGCCCGCTGGTCCTCGGCCGGTACAAGGTCAACGGACAGCCGGACTACTTCGGCACCTTCGTCGGCGGCATCAGCAACTTCGCCGTCTACCCCTACGCCGCGGCCCCCACCGCCACCGGCTCCCCCACCAAGATCTCGCTGGCCTCGAAGGGCACCAAGTGCGCGGACCTCGCGTCCGACGGCAGCAAGGTGCAGATCTGGGACTGCAACGAGATCAACGGGGGCCTCGCCCAACAGTTCGGCGTCCGGGCCGACGGCACCGTCCGTATCCAGGGCAAGTGCCTGGACGCCAAGGACGCCGGTACCGGCAACGGCACCCTGATCCAGGCAGTGGACTGCCACAACCACCCGGCGCAGCGGTTCCTGCCCCGCGCCGACGGCAGCCTCCACAACCCGGTCTCCGGCCGCTGCCTCGATCTGAACCGCGGTGACACGACCAACGGGATCCAGCTCCAGCTCTGGGACTGCAACCAGAGCGACGCCCAGCGCTGGTCCGTCGCCGCTCTGGCCACGGCGACCCTGCCCGTGCCGAGCTACGACGCGGCAGCCTGATCCGACCCCGGCCCCGAGCCCGACAGCCGGCGGCGGCCGCTCCTCCCACCCGGGAGGGGCGGCCGCCGCCGCGCGCGTCCGGGCGGAAAGGGGTCGAGGGACCCTGCCGGACGGGACCTTTGCCCGGCGGTGAGGGCCCCCGGGGTGGGTTAGCTTGCCCGAGTGGGAGTGAGAGCCCCACCCCGTGAGAGAGGCGGCCCCGCGCATGACCGGTACAGAACACTGGGTTCTCCCGCTCCGGCTGGAGGCCGCGCCCGTCCCCGTCCCGTTGCGGGGCGTCTTCGTCTACCGCGCCGACCGGCCCTACGAGATCTCCCTCGACTTCGAGGGTGCCGGCGTCCACGTCGCCCGCTGGGTGTTCTCGCGGGAGCTGCTGCTCGACGGGCACGTCTGCGCCACCGGGGAGGGCGACATACAGGTGTGGCCCCGCTGGAAGGGCACCGAGCCCCGGGTGTTCCTCGCCTTCAGCAACGGTCGGCAGAGCTGTGTCGTGTCCGCGCGCGCGAAGGACGTACGGGAGCTGTGCCGCCGGATGACCCTGATGGTGCCGCGCGGCCAGGAGCAGCGGCACTACGACCTCGACGCCGAGCTGAGCACCCTCCTGCCCCGCTGAGCCCGCCCGCCCCACCGGGTCCGGGGGCCGGCGTCGTCCCGGACCGGCCCCCGGACGCGCGGCCGGGGGGCCGGGGGCCGGGGCTCAGCGGTGCTCGGGGTTCGGGAAGTCGAAGCGGCAGCCCGCGTCCCACTGGGAGCGCTGGTTTCCGTGCGACGGCATCCCGCCGTTCCGCTTCAGCAGGGCGGCGAGGTGCATGAGGTTCCAGCTCATGAAGGCCGTGTTGCGGTTGGTGAAGTCGTTCTCGGGGCCGCCGGATCCCGGGTCGAGGTACGAGGGTCCCGGGCCGGCCTCGCCGATCCAGCCGGCGTCGGCCTGCGGCGGGATCGCGTAGCCCAGGTGCTGGAGGCTGTAGAGGATGTTCATGGCGCAGTGTTTGACGCCGTCCTCGTTGCCGGTGATCAGCGCCCCGCCGACGCGCCCGTAGTAGGCGTACTGGCCGTGCTCGTTCAGGATCGAGGAGCAGGCGTACAGCCGCTCGATGACCTGCTTCATCACCGAGCTGTTGTCCCCGAGCCAGATCGGTCCGCACAGCACGAGGATGTCGGCGTCCATGATCTGGCTGTAGAGCACCGGCCACTGGTCGCTCTCCCAGCCGTGGTCGGTCATATCGGGCCAGACGCCCGTGGCGATGTCGTGGTCGACGGCGCGGACGAGCGAGGTCCGGACACCCGCCGCCTCCATCACGGTGCGGCTCTTGTCGATCAGGCCCTCGGTGTTGCTGGGCTCCGGCGATCGCTTCAGCGTGCAGTTGACGTAGACGGCGGTCAGGTCGGAGTAGTCGAAGCGCTTCGCGGTATCGGTGTCTGCGGCCACGCGTCCAGCCTCGGCCCCGCCGGGCACCACCGCCACCGGGCATCGCCCGAACGGGGCCCGCCCGCTCGTCGTACGGAACATCGCGGGTCGGTGGAGCGCCCCTCCCCGGCGCGAAAGGGAAGGCGGAACTCCAGGGTCCCGTGAGGACATTGGGGCAGAGGGGCACTCCCGCGGGTACGAAGGGTGAGCACCAAGCGGAATGCGGTGGCCGATCGGTACCCTTGGGGCGGGTTGTTACCGGTCCGTGCGGCCGACTAGGGTCAGCGGGCCTTGGTGTTCGGGAAACCGGTGGGAAACCGGTGCGGCCCTCGCCACTGTGATCGGGAAGTCCGGCTCCACTCCTGCGGGAAAGCCACTGGGCTGCGCGGGAGTTTCCGTGCTGCCCGGGAAGGCGGGGCCGGGACATCAGCACCCGTGAGCCAGGAGACCGGCCAGGGTGCGTTGTCCATCCACGAGGTGCTGGAGAGGTCTCCCCACTCATGCATATAGCCGAGGGGTTCCTGCCCCCTTTGCACGCGGTCGCCTGGGGCGCCGCGTCCGCTCCCTTCGTCGTCCACGGCGTCCGCTCGCTCACCCGCGAGGTGAAGGCCAACCCCGAGAGCACGCTGCTCCTCGGCGCGGCCGGAGCCTTCACCTTCGTCCTGTCCGCCCTGAAGATCCCCTCGGTGACGGGCAGTTGCTCGCATCCCACCGGCACGGGGCTCGGGGCGATCCTGTTCCGGCCGCCGATCATGACGGTGCTCGGCACGATCACCCTGCTCTTCCAGGCCCTGCTGCTGGCACACGGCGGGCTCACCACCCTCGGCGCCAACGTCTTCTCGATGGCCGTCGCCGGTCCGTGGGCGGGCTACGCCGTCTACCGGCTGCTGCGCGGGTTCGCCCTGCCCCTGATGGTCACCGTCTTCTTCGGTGCCTTCGTCGCCGACCTGGTCACCTACTGCGTCACCAGCGTCCAGCTCGCGCTCGCCTTCCCGGACCCGGCCACCGGGTTCCCGGGCTCGCTCGCCAAGTTCGGAGGGATCTTCGCGGTCACGCAGATCCCGCTGGCCGTGAGCGAGGGCCTGCTGACCGTCCTCGTGATGCGGCTGCTGTTGCAGGCGAGCGCGTCGGACCTCGTCCGGCTCGGCGTCTCGAAGCCGGCGCCCGCCCGCACCGCGGAGCAGACCGACGAGAAGCCCGACGAGAAGCCCGATGCGAAGACCGAAGCGAAGACCGAAGGGGAGGCGGCGGTCCGATGAGCGGCCTGTCCAGGAACACGAAGATCAACGGCTTGTTGCTGCTCATGGTGGCGGCGCTCGCCGTCATCCCCCTCGCACTCGGCCTCGGCGAGGGCAAGGAGGAGCCCTTCGCGGGCGCCGACGCGCAGGCGGAGGCGGCCATCACCGAGCTCGAGCCGGATTACGAGCCGTGGTTCTCGCCGCTGTACGAACCCCCCTCCGGGGAGGTGGAGTCGGCGCTGTTCGCCCTGCAGGCGGCGTTGGGCGCGGGTGTGCTGGCGTACTACTTCGGCGTCCGCAGGGGCCGCCGCCAGGGCGCGGCCGCCGCCGCGGCTCCCGCACCCGCCTCCTCGGAGGCGTAGGCGGTGCTGCCGATCGACGTGGCTGCCCACGGCAGCCGCTGGCGCGGCCGCCACCCGCTGGAGAAGGCATTGCTCGGGGTCGGGCTGACGGTGACCGCCGTGTGCCTGCCGCCCTGGCCGGGCGGCCCGCTGGTGGCCGCCGCGACCCTCGCCGTACTGCTCGGCCCGGCGGGGGTGGCCGGGCGGCAGTTGTGGCGGGCGTTCCGGATCCCGCTCGGCTTCTGCTTCACCGGAGCGCTGCCGCTGCTGTTCGCGGTCGGCGGTCCCACCGGACCGCTCGCCCTGGCCCCCGACGGCCCCCGGCACGCCGCCGAACTGCTCCTGCGCACCTCGGCGGCCTCGCTCGGGCTGCTGCTGTTCGCCTTCACCACCCCGGTCTCCGACGTGCTCCCCCGGCTGGTCCGGGCCGGGGTGCCGGCACCGGTCGTGGACGTGGCCCTGGTCATGTACCGGATCGGGTTCCTGCTCCTCGACTCCGTCGCGCAGGTCCGCCGGGCCCAGGCGGCCCGCCTCGGGCACACCGGCCGGGCGGCGGTGTGGCGTTCCCTGGCCGGTCTGGCCGCGACCTCGTTCGTACGGGCCTTCGACCGCGCGGCCAAGCTCCAGGCGGGGCTGGCCGGGCGGGGCTACGACGGCGCGCTGCGGGTCCTCGTACCGGAGTCGGCCCTGTCCTGGCGGTTCCTGGCGGGCACGGCCGGTCTGCTGGCCACGTTGACCACCCTGACCCTCACCCTGAAGGGGCTGTACCTGTGAACGCGTCGGACCCGTTGAACCCGATCGAGCCGCTCGGCCCGCCTGCGAACCCGCCTGCGGACCCGTTGGTGGAACTGGCCGGTGCGGGCTACGCCTACGAGGACGGCCCCGCGGTGCTCACCGGCGTCGACTTCGCCATCGCGCAGGAGCGGGCGCTGGCCCTGCTGGGCCGCAACGGCAGCGGCAAGACCACGCTGATGCGGCTGCTGAGCGGCGGCCTGCGGCCCGGATCGGGTGCGCTGCGGCTCGACGGCACGAAGGTCTCGTACGACCGAACCGGCCTGACCCGGCTGCGGACCTCCGTCCAGCTGGTGGTGCAGGACCCGGACGACCAGCTCTTCGCGGCGTCCGTCGAACAGGACGTGTCCTTCGGGCCGATGAACATGGGGCTTGCCGCCCCGGAGGTCCGCGCCCGGGTCGACTCGGCGCTCGACGCACTGGACATCACCGCGCTCCGCGACCGCCCCACCCACCTCCTGTCCTACGGCCAGCGCAAGCGGGCGGCGATCGCGGGGGCGGTGGCGATGGCGCCGCGCGTGCTGATCCTGGACGAGCCGACGGCCGGCCTCGACCCGGACGGCCAGGAACGGCTGCTGGACGTCCTCGCGGGGCTGCGCGCCGGCGGCACGACGGTGGTCATGGCCACCCACGACGTGGACCTCGCGGTCCGCTGGGCCGACGACGCGGCCGTCCTGACCCCGTCGGGCATCCGCTTCGGCCCGGCCGGGGCCCTCCTCTCGGACCCCGCCCTGCTGTCCTCGGCAGGCCTGCGCACGGCGTGGTCCCCGGCGGTGACGGCCCTCCTCCGCGCGCACGGCCTCCTCGCCCCGGACGCCCCGGGCCCGCGCGACCCGGAGGCGCTGGCCGCCTGGCGGTAGGTGCCGCACGGCCGCGGAGAGATCCAGGCCGTCCCCTGCGGACCTTCGGCAAACCTAGGATGGCGGCATGTCGCTCCCGCACGCCATCCTCACCGCCCTGCTCGAGAAGCCCTCGTCGGGGCTGGAGCTGACCCGGCGCTTCGACAAGTCGATCGGGTACTTCTGGTCGGCGACGCACCAGCAGATCTACCGCGAGCTCGGCCGGCTGGAGGATGCCGGGCTGATCCGGGCGCTGGCCAGCGAGGTGCCCGTACGGGGGCAGAAGAAGGAGTACGAGGTGCTGCCCGCCGGAAGCGCGGAGCTGGGCCGGTGGGTCGGGGAGCGCCAGGACCCGAAGCCGGTACGGGATCCCCTGCTGCTCCGGATCCGGGCGGCCGCGGTGGTCGGGCCGCAGGGGCTGGCCGCGGAGTTGCGGCGCCACCTGGAGCTGCACCGCGCCCAGTTGGCGGAGTACGAGGCCATCGAGGAGAAGGACTTCCCGGCCGGGCGGGACTCCGCGCAGGACCGGCTGCGCCGGGTCGTGCTGCACGCCGGAACCGGGCTGGAGACCTTCTGGCTGCGCTGGCTGGAGGAGGCCCTCGCCGAGGTGGAGGGCATGTCCGGGCCGCGGGCCTGACGGCGGCGGCCCCGGCCTCGCGGGGCCGTCGGCGGCGAACCTGACGCGCCCCCGGCCCGGCAGGGCCGGGGCGCGCGGGGCTTACTTGTTCAGGGAGGCCCAGAACTCGTCGAAGCTCAGCAGGCCGTCGTCGTTCGCGTCCTTGGAGGCGATCACGGCGTCCGCGACCGGGCCGGTGACGTACGCGTCGCCCATCGCGGCCATCGCCGAACGGAACTCGTCGGCCGTCACGAAGCCGTCACCGTTCACGTCGAACTTGCCGAACGTCGTCCGTGCGCTCTCGATGTCCGCCACTGGGTCCACCCCTTCTTGGTGCTTGTTGACCGGCTCAGGGTAGCGGCCTGGCGGCACTCTCCGTACCCCGGGTCCCGTTCGAGCGGCAGATAGAAATTCCATTACTCTTCCGTAAGGCGGAAGTAATAATTCCGGCCAACAATTCCGGCCTCCACTTGTCACGCTCCGGGGCCACCGCATAACGTAGCGACATTGCCGCCACACCAGGAGCGCAGGGCTCCCAGGGACAAGTGGCAACAAGGGCGATCACACAGGTGACGATCCAAGCTGACGCATCATTCGAAGTTCTGCCCTTCACCCGCACCTGCCGCCACATCTGGGAAGACGGCGACCATGTGCTCATCGGAGTGAGTCCTGGAAACAGTTACTTCAGCTCCGAGCGCATCGGCAGCCTTTCCCGGTGGGCCACGACCCGCTTCGCGCAGGTCGACTTCGTCTACGCAGACCTCCATGTCGACGGGATGTTCGCCGCGTTCGGCTACACCCGGGAGCACGCGGAGAAGCGCGCGACGAAAGAGATAAAGGCGGTCCGGAGGAGGATCCTCAAGGGCGTGGAGGAATCGGTGAGCCCGGATGCCGAGGTGCGCGTACGAGCACTATCCGAATTCCGGACGAACCCCGTCTACCAACTACTGCACCGACGCGTCCTGCATTTCCTGGAGACTGACGACGAATTCCGCAAGGGCTGCGAGGAAATGGCCCTTCACTTCGTCGGCTCCAAGTTGCCGGAAGGTGAATCCATGACCGACGCGCAGTTGCAGGTGTGTTTCGATTACATGGCGGCCGAGCTGCCCTTCTTCATCGACACCCCGAGCATTCTCGACGTGCCGTCCTCCGTGGCGGCCTACCACCTCAAGATGCCCATGACGGACGTCCTGTTCGCACGCGGCGGGGGCCTTCGCGCCACCCGGAACCAGGCTTATGCCGTCGTAAGGCCCGAGACAGCTGAAATGTCGCAGAACAACCCGGACCAGACGCACACGAAGACGAACACGAACGTGAACGAGAACGCGAACACCGCACCAGCCGAAGGGACCGTCGATGAGCGTCGAGCAGCTTGAGGGCACCGACCCGGCCGCGGGGGCCCTCCTGGACTTCCCGCTCTCGCGACGCGGTGACGTGCTCCCCGAGGAGTGCACCTGGCTGCGCGAGAAGGCGCCGGTCGCGAAGGTGCGCACCCTCACCGGGGACCCGGCCTGGCTGGTGAGCAGCTACGCGCTGGCCAAGCAGGTACTGGAGGACGAGCGCTTCAGCCTCAAGGACACGGCGAACGCCGGCGTCCCGCGCCAGTACGCGCTGACCATTCCGCCCGAGGTCGTCAACAACATGGGCAACATCAACGGCGCGGGCCTTCGCAACGCGGTGATGAAGGCGCTCAGTCCGCGCCAGAAGGGGCTCCAGGACTGGCTGCGCGCCACGGCCGGCACCCTCGTCGACCATCTCGTCGCCGAGGGCGGTCCGGCGGACCTCCGGGCGGGATTCGCCGACCCCTTCTCGGCGGCGCTGCACGCCCGGGTGCTCGGAGTTCCCTTCGAGGACTGGCGCCGGCTGATGTCGGGCTTGGACGTCGCGTTCATGACCGCGCGCGAGCCGTTCACCGACTCGGCGCTCAACTGGTACAAGGACGTCGGCTACTTCGTCGACCAGCTGAACGTCCAGCTGGCGCTGCCCGCCGAGCTGCGTACGGGGCTGCTCGGCGCGTTCGCCGAACTGAAACTGGCGGACCCCGGGTCGGCGCACCTGACCGACGACATGTTCGCCACCGTCGCCGTCTCGCTCTTCGGGGCGGGCGCCGTGTCCACCTCCGCGTTCCTCACCCTCGCGGTCCTCGCGCTGCTGCAGAGGCCCGAGCTGATCGGTTACCTGCGCGAGCACCCGGAGCGCATGGGCAAGGCCGTGGACGAACTGCTCCGCTGGAACCTGTCCGTCGGCGACGGCCTGCCGCGCATCGCCATGGCGGACGTCCAGGTCGGCGACGTACTGGTCAAGGAGGGCGAACTGGTCCTCGTCCTGCTGGAAGGGGCCAATTTCGACCCCGCCGCCTTCGAGAACCCGGACGAGCTGGACCTGGAGCGCGAGAGCCCCCGGCCCCACCTCGCCTTCGGCGCGGGCCGCCACTTCTGCCCGGCGTCCGCGCTGGGGCGGGCGCACGCCGAGATCGCGCTGGAGGTGCTGGTCGGGCGGCTGCCCGAGCTGCGCCTCGCGGTGCCGGCGGAGAACCTCGTGTGGCGCACCGGCTTCATCAAGCGCCTCCCCGAGCGGCTCCCCGTCGCCTGGTGATCACACCGGCGGCGGTGAGCGGATGAGCGTGCCCCGGGGGTCGTGCGAGCTCCCGGGGCACATCCGTGTCGTGGTCCTAGCGGAAGATGCCGGTGTGGCCGAGGGAGTAGCGGCCGGGCTGCGGGTACACGGCGAGACCGTGCGGGCCGGAGCCCACGGGGATCTTGGCGATCTCCTTTCCGGTGGTGGTGTCGATCGCGTAGACCTCGGAGTTGTAGCGGCCCGACAGCCACAGCACCTTGCCGTCGGCGGAGACTCCACCCATGTCGGGGCTGCCGCCGTCGGGCAGCTCCCACTTCTTGGTCAGCTTGTTCTGGGTGAAGTCGAAGACGGAGACCGAGCCCTCGCCGCGGTTGGAGACGTACATCTCCTTGGAGTCGCGGCTGACGTACAGGCCGTGGCAGCCCTTTCCGGTGGGCAGCAGTTTGGGGGTCCCGAAGTCGTCCCCGCCGAGCACCCACATGCCGTGGGCCATCATGTCCGCGACGTAGAAGGTCTTTCCGTCCGGGGAGACCTTGACGTCCTGCGGCATCGCGCCCTCGAAGGGCAGTTTCTGCTGGCCGACGACTTCCATCTTCTCGGTGTCGACCTTGAGCAGTTCGCCGGAGAACTCGCAGCTCACGATGAAGTAGCGGCCGTCGGCGGAGAAGTCGGCGTGATTGACCCCGAAGCAGGTCACGGGGACGGTCTTCACGCGGTCCATGGTGTGCGGATCGCGGAAGACCAGTTCCTTGTCCATCGACGCCATGACCACGGCGTACTTGCCGTTGGGCGTGAAGTACAGGTTGTACGGGTCGTGCACCTCCACCGGCGCTCCCGCCTCGCCGGTGGCCGGGTTGATCGGGGTGAGCGTGTGGCCGCGGTTGTTGTTGACCCAGAGGGTCTTCATGTCCCACGAGGGGACCACGTGCTGGGGCTGGACGCCGACCGGGATGGTGTCGATGACCTTGTACGTCGCGGGGTCGATGACGGACACCGTGTTGGAGGAGGTGTTCGGCACGTAGACGCGGGAGGGGAAGTCCTTGACCACCGGGGAGAGTTTGTTCGGCCGGTCGGCCGCGTAGACGTCCTTCGGGTCGAGGAGCGGCGGCATCCCGGCCAGGCCCGGCGGCACGGCCGGTACGGCCTTGGCGGGCACGGCGGGACCCTTCGTGCCGAGCGCCTCGGCGGGGCCCTTGTCGCCCGATCCGCAGCCGGCGAGGGCGGCGAGGACCAGACCGGCCAGCAGCACGGTGGCATTCCGGGGAAGGCGGGTGGTCGTCATGGGGTCAGCAGCTCCGTGGTGGTCACCGCGCGCAGTTTGCGGCGTGCGAGTTCTTCGAGGAGGGGCGGCATCGCGGCGACCGTGTCCGCGTAGCCGAAGTGCAGGCTCACCACCGATCCGCCCTGGATCGTGCCCATGACGGTGCGGACGACGGCCGCGGCACCGGGCGAGGTGAAGTCGAGGGAGTCCACGTCGTAGGAGAGGACGTGCGGGTAACCCGCTCGCTGGGCCAGTTTTCGCACCAGGGGGGTGGCGTACTGGGTCTGGGACGGCCGGAACCAGGTGCCGATGGACCCGGTGAGCCGCTTGAGCCGGTCGGCGCAGCCGGTGATCTCCGCGTACGCCCGCGCCTCGGGCATGGTGTTGATCGCGAGGTGGTGCTGGGTGTGGTTGCCGAGCTCGTGGCCGCCGTCCAGGATCCGGCGGGCCATGTCCGGGTGCTCCTCGAGCCAGTCGCCGATGGCCAGGACGGTGACGCGCGCTCCGCCCCGCTCCGCCTCGGCGAGCACCGCCGTGGCGACGGCGGGGTCCCCGTTGCCGTGGAAGGTGAGTGCGACGGCCGGGCGGCCCCGCGGACCGTGCCCGATCTCGACGGGCTGCCCTGCGAACCGGCGCGGGGCGGGGGCCGCCCTGGCCGGGGCCGGCGGTCTGTCCGGGGCCGCCTTGGCGGGGGGTGCGGACGGCGCGGGGCCGGCGGGGGCGGTACGGGCACCCGTGCCGCAGGCGGCGGTGAGGGTGCCGGCGGCGACCGCCGCGCCGGCTCGGAGAGCGGATCGGCGGTCCGGGTAGCAGAGCACCTGCCCATTTAAGGGGTGGATGCCCCTCTCGGTAATGATTGACCCAATTCGGGACGTTCGACGGGTCGCCCCCCAGTGGCCCCCGTCCGCTACGTGATCAACGATTCACTCTGAGCGGTGGATATTTATTCAATGATTACGAGGTTCGTGGCCCATCTCACCTAAGATTTAGGTAGAAAGTCTTAGGATATGCACACTTATGTCCAATTTGGGACTTTTGGCGATTGGTCCCTCGTCTGCCATAGTCGGAACCACGGCTTCCCGTTGACCCGAGCGAAGTCTCCACGCCGAGGATCACACCCCCTTCGATCCTCGGCGCTCCCATGGAACCCCCGCAGCGCCCCATCACGGCGACAGGGGGTTTCCGTGTTTCCGGGGCACCCGGGACAGGGAGCAACGAGCAGCGAGCAGCGAGCAGCGAGCATCCGGGGCCGCACTCGGCCGTCAGCGGTCGGCCACCCGCATCTCGAACCAGGTGATCTTGCCGCGCGGCAGCAGGTCCGCCCCCCAGCGGTCGGAGAGCTTGTCGACGAGGAACAGCCCCCGGCCCGTGGTGTCCATCTCGTGGACCGGCATCAGACAGGGCAGCCCTCGCGAGGGGTCGCGCACCTCGACCCGGATCCAGCCGCGGCGCCTGACCATCCGTAAACCGAAGGAGCGGGCCCCGGTGTGCCGGACGGCATTGCCGACGAGCTCGGAGACCAGCAGCACGGTGTGCTCGGCAAGCTGCGGCGAGAGGCCCCACAAGCGCACCACCACGCACTGGGCGAGCCGGCGGGCACTGCCCGCCGACTCGGGCATGGAGGGCAACGTCACTTCCGAATCGGCCGGGTTCCCGTACAGCTCCAGCGCCTTGAGGCCCTGTTCGTCCTCCGGGGCCGCCGTGAGCCGTACGACGGAAGCGCTGCTGCGCTGCCGCGGCTGTTCCACACCCTCCAGACCCGCCATGCACCCATCATGGACGGCCGGTGCGGCCGTTCGGGCCGTTCCGCAGGAAAACACCCCCCGGAATCATGGATTCCAAGGGGGCCTTCCGGCATATGCATTCGGCAATCCGGATCGCGCGATACCCACCTTGACCTGCGGTGACACCCTGCAAAGAGGCGATCACCCTGAGTGGATCTCCGTTTTCGCTTAAGGTTCCCTTAAGGCCTGGCTAATCCACCCGCAGGGAGGACGGCGCCCCGGTCCGGCGGCCGCTCGCGCTCACGGCACTAGAGGAACTTGGCCTTCCCGGGCCCCTCTTCGACGAAGCTGCGCATGCCGCGCTCGCGGTCCTCGGTGGCGAACAGACCGGCGAACCAGTTGCGCTCGATGGTCAGTCCGGTGTCGATGTCGGCCTCCAGACCCGCGTCCACGCATTCCTTGGCGGCACGCAGCGCGAGGGCCGGGCCCTGCGCCAGCTTCGCGGCCCACGCGTGCGCCTGCTCGTACACCTCGGCGGCCGGCACGACGCGGTCCACGAGGCCGAGGGCGAGCGCCTCGTCGGCCTTGACCATGCGGCCGGTGAAGATGAGGTCCTTGGCCTTCGAGGGGCCGATCAGCCGGGACAGCCGCTGGGTGCCGCCCGCGCCCGGGATGAGGCCGAGCAGGATCTCGGGCTGGCCGAGCTTCGCGTTGTCGCCGGCGATCCGGTAGTCGGCGCAGAGCGCCAGTTCGCAGCCGCCGCCCAGGGCGTAGCCGGTGACGGCCGCGACCACGGGCTTGGGGATCCGGGCCACGGCGGTGAAGGCGTCCTGCAGCCCGCGGGACCGGGCGACCATGGCCGCGTGGTCCATCGTCTGCATCTCCTTGATGTCCGCGCCCGCCGCGAACACCTTCTCGCCGCCGTAGATGACGACCGCGCGGACATCGGCCCGGTCGGTCGCCTCCACCGCGAGCTCGCGCAGCCGGTCCTGGGTGGCGATGTCCAGGGCGTTCATGGGCGGCCGGTCCAGCCGGATGACGCCGACGCCTTCGGAGACTTCGAGAGAGATGGTCATACAGGGAAGGTTAGCGCCGGTTAACGCGAGGTGGCCCGGTGCTGTGGGTCACAGCACCGGGCCACCCGGACACCGGGCCCGGGGAACTACGTACGGCAGGGGATCACTTGATCCATTCCGCCCAGTCCATGTTCCAGCCGTTGAGGCCGTTGTCCGGGGCGACCGTCTTGTCCTTGGAGTTCTTCACGACGACCACGTCGCCGATGATCGACTGGTCGAAGAACCAGGCGGCGGGCTGGCCGCCGTCACCCGCTCCGCGGACGTCCTTGAGACCGACGCAGCCGTGGCTGACGTTCTCGGAGCCGAACGTGCCGGACGAGGCCCAGTAGTTGCCGTGGACGAAGGTGCCCGAGGTCGTCAGCCGCATCGCGTGCGGGACGTCGGAGATGTCGTACTCGCCGCCGAAGCCGACGGTCGCGCCGTTCATCCGGGTCACCTTGTACTTCTCGCTGATGACCATCTGCCCGTTGTACGTGGTGTTCGAGGGTGCGCCGGCGGTGATCGGGATGTTCTTGATCTCCGCGCCGTCCCGGACGACGTGCATCTCGTGCGCGGCGGCGTCGACCGTGGTGACCTGCGAGCGGCCGACCTTGAAGGTGACCGTACGGGTCTGCTTGCCGTAGACCCCCGGGCGGCCTTCGACTCCGTCGAGGGCGAGCTTCAGGGTGACCGTGGTGCCGGCGGCCCAGTACTTCTCGGGGCGGAAGTCCAGGCGGTCGTTGCCGAACCAGTGGCCCTCGACCGGCACGGCGGGCTCGGCCGTCACCGTGATGGCCTTCTCGACGGCCTCGGGGTTGGTGATGCCCCGGGAGAAGTTGATGGAGACCGGCATGCCCACGCCGACGGTGGCGCCGTCCTCGGGCGTGTACTGGCCGATGAACGTGTTGGCGGGAGTCAGGGTGGTGAAGGTGGTGTCCTTCGCGGACTCGCGGCCGGCCTCGTCCTTGGCGATCGCGTGCACCTTGTACTCGGTGGCGGAGGCGAGGTTGCGGGAGGGTTCCCAACTCGCGCCGTCCTCGGCGAGCTTGCCCTCGACCGCGTTGCCCTTGGTGTCGGCGACCGTCACCGTACTGAGCTTGCCGCCGGTGCTGGATATCTTGAGGATGCCGCTCGTGGCGACCTCCTTGGCCCCGTCGTCCGGCTTCACGCTCACGACGGCCTTGGACGCCTCGGTGCCGCTCGTCCCGGCACCGCCGTCCCCACCACCGCTCCCGCCGGCGCCCCCGCCGTTGCCGCCACCGCTGCACGCGGTCGTCAACAACAGGGCCGCGCCCAGCAGGAGGGCCGGCAGGCCGGTGCGGGCGCGGCCGCGTATCGGCTGCAGGTTCACTCTTGTTCTCCCCATGTCCCCCGCGCGCGGGCAGTCGCGCGCTTCCTGCCAGGAAAACACATGGGGATATCACGGGACGGTACGAGCGTGTCACCGTTCCGTCCCAAGAGTGAGGACACGCCGGGGACACGCCGGGGACACGCCGGTGGGCGTCCCGGAAGAGTCAGTCCTCGGTGCCGGGTGCCGGGTGCCGGATGCCGGGCTCGGCGGTGGCGGAGCCCCCCGCGCCGGGTGGCGGCGTCAGCCGGTGGCGGAGCCGGCCACCCACGCCGTCCAGGACATGTTCCAGCCGCCCAGCCCGTTGTCCGGGGCGACCGTCTTGTCCTGCGAGTTCACGACCTCGACCACGTCCCCGACCAGGCTCCGGTCGAAGAACCAGCCGGCCGGGGTGTCGGAGCCGCCGCCCTTGTTGTCGCGCAGTCCGATGCAGCCGTGGCTGACGTTGCTGGAGCCGAAGGTGTCCGGGCTGGCCCAGTAGTTGCCGTGCAGGAAGGTCCCGGAGCGGGTGAGCCGCATGGCGTGCGGGACGTCGGGGATGTCGTACTCGCCGCCGAAGCCGACGGTCTGCCCGTTCATCCGGGTGACGTCGAAGAGCTCCATCACCACCATCTTGCCGTTGTAGGTCGTGTGCTTGGGGGCTCCGGCGGTGACCGGCACCGTGGACACCAGCTCGCCGTCGCGCCGGACCTCCATGGTGTGCGCGGCCGCGTCCACGGTGGAGATCTGGGAGCGGCCGACGGTGAAGCGGATGGTCCTGTCCTGGATGCCGTACGAACCGGCCGCGCCCTCGACGTCGCGCAGCTTCATCCTGACCGTGACCTCGGTGCCGGGCTTCCAGTACTGCTTGGGCCGGAAGTCGAGGCGTTCGTCGCCGAACCAGTGGCCGGAGATCTCCACGGGCGGGACGGAGGTGACGGTGATGGCCCGTTCGACCTCCGCGCGCCGCGCGATGGAGCGGCTGAAGCCGAAGGAAATGATCATGCCGGTGCCGACGGTGGAGCGGTTCTCCGGTTTGAAGTAGCCGATGAACCGCTCCTCGGGGACGTAGGTGGTGAAGGTGGTGTGCCGTGCCTGGCGGCGGTCGTGCCCGTCGAGGGCGACCGCGTCCACGGTGTACTTGGCCGCGAGCGCGAGCCGTCCGGCCTCCGGGTCGGGGCTCCAGCTGAGCCCGTCGACGGCGATGGTGCCGGGCACCTTCTCCTCCTGGGCGTCCTCGACCTTGGTCACCACGACGCGCTCGAGCCGGCCCTCGGGCACGGTGACCGTCAGCGGGCCCTCGGCCGGGACGCCCTTGGCGTTGTCCTCCGGGGTGATCCGGATGGCCTCGTCCGGCGACCGGGGTTTGCCGGGCAGCTGGATCTCGATCGGGGAGCTGCCTTTCGCGGTGCATCCGGACAGGCCTCCGAGGAGGCCCGCCCACGCCGCCACGGCGGCCAATCCCGCCCCTGCCCGCCTCGTCAGAAGAGTCACGTTCCTCCAACGACGAGGCACCTCCGAGGGAAACGTGGGTGTGACTCGAGTTCCAGGCAGAACAGTCCGGGCAGAACAGTGGGAAGGACCAGACGGGGGCGGGCCCGGGCCGGGACGCCGGGGCCGCACTTCCCTTACCCCCGGTACCGAGAGCCGTGGAGGCGGGCAGTGTCGAGCGCAGCCGAGCAGGAAACGGTGGAAGCCGTCGCGATCGAGGTACGGAGCGGAGGGGCGGCCTTGACCGTTCCGCACGTCGACGAGCCCCCGGCGGGGCGTCCGGACCGGCCCCGGGCCGGGCACGGGCCCGCGTCCGACCGGCTCAGGGGGCCCGTGGTGCGGGCCCAGGCACGCCCGGGGCCACCGGTGTGGCCCGGGTCCTCGCATCCGCTGGGGGCCCGGTTCCACCACGGCCCGGACGGGACCGCCGGGACGAACTTCGCGCTGTGGGCGCAGGGCGCGGAGGCGGTGGAGGTATGTCTGTTCGACGAGGCCGGCACCGAGACCCGGTGCGCCCTGACGGAGCTCACGCACGAGATCTGGCACGGCTTCCTGCCGGGCGTGCGCCCCGGGCAGCGGTACGGGTTCCGGGTCCACGGCCGCTGGGATCCGTGGACGGGGGCCCGCTACAACCCGGCGAAGCTGCTGCTGGATCCGTACGCGCGGGCCGTGGACGGGGACTTCCGGCTGCCGCCGGAGGTGTACGGGCACGTCCGCGACTGGCCGCAGCAGTACATCGCGGACACCGTGCGCGACGACCGCGATTCGGCGCCGCACGTCCCCAAGGGGGTCGTGGTCCACGATGACGACGACTGGGCGGACGACGTGCGGCCGAAGACGCCGTGGGCCGATTCCGTCATCTACGAACTGCACGTGCGCGGTTTCACGATGCGCCATCCGGGCATTCCCGAACACCTGCGCGGCACCTACGCGGGCCTCGCGCACCCGGCGGCGATCGAGCACCTGACCGGGCTCGGGGTGACGGCGGTGGAGCTGCTGCCGGTCCATCAGTTCGCGCACGAGGACCACCTGCTGCGCCGGGACCTGAGCAACTACTGGGGCTACAACTCGATCGGCTACTTCGCCCCGCACGCGGCCTATTCGTCGAGCGGTACGACCGGGCAGCAGGTCGGCGAGTTCAAGCGGATGGTCAAGGCGCTGCACGCGGCCGGGATCGAGGTCATCCTCGACGTGGTCTACAACCACACGGCGGAGGCGGGCGAGCTGGGCCCGACGCTGTCGCTGCGCGGGATCGACAACCGCGCGTACTACCGGCTCCAGTCGGACCAGCGCCGGTACGCCGACTACACGGGCTGCGGGAACACCCTGCACGCCGGGCGCCCGCACGTGCTGCGCCTGATCACCGACTCGCTGCGCTACTGGGTGACGGAGATGGGGGTGGACGGCTTCCGCTTCGACCTGGCGGCGGCGCTGGCCCGCTCGATGCACGACGTGGACATGCTGTCGCCGTTCCTCGCGGTGATCGCCCAGGATCCGGTGCTGCGGCGGGTGAAGCTGATCGCCGAGCCGTGGGACGTGGGATCGGGCGGGTACCAGGTGGGGGCGTTCCCTCCGCTGTGGACCGAGTGGAACGACCGGTACCGGGACGCCGTACGGGACTTCTGGCGGGGCGCGCTGCCCGACGTACGGGACCTGGGGTACCGGCTGTCGGGATCGAGCGACCTGTACGCGTGGGGCGGCCGGCGGCCGTACGCCTCGGTCAACTTCATCACCGCGCACGACGGGTTCACCCTGCGCGACCTGGTGACCTACGAGTCCAAGCACAACGAGGAGAACGGGGAGGCGGGCCGCGACGGGACCAACGACAACCGGTCGTGGAACTGCGGGGTGGAGGGCGAGACGGACGACGCGCCCGTCGTCGCGCTGCGCCGCCGCCAGCTGCGGAACATGCTGACCACCCTGCTCCTGTCGACCGGGGTGCCGATGCTGGTGGCGGGCGACGAGTTCGGCCGGACCCAGGGCGGCAACAACAACGCGTACTGCCAGGACAACGAGACGAGCTGGGTGGACTGGTCGCTGCTCTCGGACCCGGCCTGGCACGGGCTGCTGTCGCTGACCCGCAGGCTGCTGTCGCTGCGCCGGGCCCATCCGGTGCTGCGGCGGCGGGCGTTCTTCTCCGGCAGCTCGCAGGGCACGGACGGACTGCGGGACCTGGCCTGGTTCACCCCGGCGGGCACGGAGATGACCGAGCGGGACTGGTACGCGCCGGCCGACGCGGTGGCCCTGTACCTCTCGGGCCGGGACATCCCGGGCCGGGACGAGCGGGGCCGGCAGGTGACGGACGACAGCTTCCTGGCGCTGCTGCACGCCGGGGACGGGCCGGCCCGGTGGGTGCTGCCGGGCGCTCCGTGGGCCGCGGCCTACGAGCTGGTCCTGGACACCTCCCGGGAGGACCAGGCGGCCGCCCCCGGCACCCGGCACGCCGGGGGCGAGACCGTGACGGTCCCGGCCCGCGCGGTGCTGCTGCTGAAGGTGGTGGGCTGAGACGGCGGGGGCGGGGCGACGGGCCGGGGCGGGGGCCTCGTGCGCCCTGCTGCGATGATGGCCTTCGTACGCACACACGCGTAAACGGGCGTTCGAGGGGTCGTGTCGATGGCAAGTGTCCAGGCCGCGCTGCGGGAACTGCGCGGGGCGCAGAAGTCTGCGAAGGGGGTGTCGCTCTATTCGCGGTTCGTCAACCGGCCGGCCGGGCGGTACCTGGCCGCGGGATCGTACGCGATCGGACTGAGCCCGAACCAGGTGACGCTGGTCAGTGCCGCCTTCAGTTTCGCCGCCGCGGCCGCCGTCGCGCTGGTCGCGCCCTCGTGGGGGCTGGGGATCGCGGTGTGGGCCGCGCTCGCCGTCGGCTTCGCCTTCGACTCCGCCGACGGGCAGCTCGCCCGGCTGCGCGGGGGCGGCAGCGCGTCCGGCGAGTGGCTGGACCACGTCGTGGACTGCGCGAAGCTCACCGCGCTGCACTCGTGCGTGCTGATCGGCTTCTACCGCTTCCCCGACGCGTACGGCGTCACGGCCGGCTGGTTGCTGGTGCCGCTGGGCTTCCAGTTCGCGTCGGTCGTCACGTTCTTCGGGGGGCTGCTGACCGAGAAGCTCAAGCCCGCGCCGGCGCCGGGGAGTCCCGCCGCGGCGCCGTCGACCGTGCGGGCGGTGGCGTTGCTGCCCGTGGACTACGGGGTGTTCTGCCTGGTGTTCCTGCTGCTGGGCGGCGGCCAGCCGTTCCGCTGGGCCTACGCGGGGATGGGCGCCGTGGCGGCGCTGTTCCTGCTGGCCTTCCTCGCCAAGTGGTACCGGGAGCTCAGCGCCGTACCCAGGTGACCGGGGCGGGGCGGCCGGGCGCGGTGCGACCGGCGGCCGGTCCCCCGCGGCCGGCGACCGGGCGGCCCCGCGGTGGGGCGCTCAGCGCCGCTGTTCCGCGGAGAGCGGCTCCGAGAGGACGTCCAGTGCCCGGCGCAGCTGGGTGCTCGAGGTGTGCACCGTGTACGGGAAGTAGACGACTTCGACCCCGTGCTCGGCGAAGTCCCTCTCCAGACGGTCCCCCTTGGGGGTCCCCCGCCAGTCGTCACCCTTGAAGATCACGTCGAAACGGACCTGCTTCCACGTCTCGACCTTGTCCGGGACGGTCTCGACGAATGCCGCGTCCACGTACTTGACGCTGCGCACGATCTCCAGCCGCTCGACGAGCGGGATCATCGGGCGCCGCCCCTTGGCAATTTCGGCCATTTCATCGGATACGACACCGGCCACCAGGTAGTCGCACTGACTCCGGGCGTGGCGAAGGATGTTGAGATGTCCGATATGGAACAGATCGTAAGCACCCGGTGCGTAACCCACCCGGTACGGTCTGCGCCCCGCCGCAGCAAATTCGGACATGTCCCGCTCCGTCATTGGTTACCCCCCATAAGCCACACCCCCCGGTGTGGCGGATTAGCAGACAATAGCGTGCACGTTCCGCACCACGTCGATGAACGAATAGGGTGACGTGCGCATCATCCTGGGGAGAAGGGGACGTCCCGTGTCGAGATCCGGCCACCGGCGCCTACTGCTGGTTTCCACCAATTACGCCCCCGAGCACACGGGAATCGGCCCGTACGCGACCCAGATCGCGGAGCACTGGGCGGATCTCGGTCACGAGACGCACGTCCTGGCGGGCATGCCGCACTACCCGGCGTGGTCCGTCGAGCCGGAGTACAAGGGGGCGCTACGGCGCACGGAACGGCGCGCGGGAGTCACCGTGCACCGGCGTGCGCACACCGTGCCGCCGCGCCAGACCGCCGTGCGCCGGGCCCTTTTTGAAGGATCGATTCTGTTGCACGGCGCCGTGGCCCCGCCCCGGATGCCGAGGCCGGACGCGGTCCTCGCCCAGATGCCGAGCCTGGCCGGGGGTCTGCTGGCCGCCCGGCTCGCGGCGCGCTGGAAGGTGCCCTACGTCCCCGTGGTCCAGGACCTGATGGGCGCCGCCGCCGCGCAGAGCGGGATCAGCGGCGGCGACAAGGCCGCCGCGCTGGCCGGCCGCGCGGAGGCGTACGCGCTCAAGCGCGCCACCCTCGTCGGCGTCATCCACGAGACCTTCGTGGACCGCGTCGTCGGCATGGGCGTGGACCCCGAGAAGATCCGGCTCGTCCCCAACTGGTCTCACGTGGCGTTGCCCACCAAGCCGCGCGGCCGCACCCGCCACCACCTCGGCTGGGCGCCCGGCCAGACGGTCGTGCTGCACTCCGGGAACATGGGGCTCAAGCAGGGGCTGGAGGTCCTCGTCGGCGCCGCCCGGCTGGACCCGAGCGTCCGTTTCGTCCTCATGGGCGACGGCAGCCAGCGCTCCGCCCTCGCCGACCTCTCGGCGGACGTCCCGAATCTCGACATCATCCCCCCTGCCGCCGACGGGGAGTTCCCCGATATCCTCGCCGCGGCGGACGTGCTCGCGGTCACGCAGCACGCCGCCGTCATGGACATGAGCGTGCCGTCCAAGCTGACCTCCTACTTCCAGGCCGGCCGGCCCGTCGTCGCCTCCGTCGCGGCGCTGGGCGGTACCGCCCAGGAGGTGGAGCGCTCGGGCGCGGGGGTGCTCGTACCGCCGGAGAACCCCGAGGCCCTGCTGAAGGCCGTACGGGCCCTCGCGCAGGACCCGGCCGGCGCGGACGCGCTGGGAGCGGCCGGGCCCCGCCACGTGGCGGCCCACCTGAGCCGTGAAGCGGGCCTGGCCCGCATCGACGCACTGATAGACGAAGCACTTGGGGGTCCCCGGCCGTGATCGAGACCAACCGACCGGCAGCGGCTCCGGCCGAGGACGAACCCGACCTCCTCCGGGACCAGTTCAAGCAGCTCCTGCGCTACCGCCGGCTCCTCGCCGCGGGCGTGGGCGTCGGCCTGCTGGGCGGGGTCTACCTCGGCGTCTCCACGGCGGACACCTACGTGGCCACCGCCGACATCGTGCTGCGCGCGCCCACCGACGACCCGTTCAACCCGAGCCTCGCCCCCGACAAGGCGATCAACATCGGCTCGGAGCGCCAGGTCGCGCTCTCCAGCTCCATAGCCAACGAGGCCGCCAAGAAGCTCGGCGTCGACGCCGCCGGCTTCAGGGCCCTGCGCAGCGGTCTGCAGGTGACCAACCCGCCGCAGTCGATGGTGCTGCGCTTCACCTACACCGCGAGCTCCCCCGCCGAGGCCGCCAAGCGCGCCAACGCGATGACCGAGGCCTACCTGCTCAAGCGGCAGGAGGCCCTCGACGTCACCCGCGACAAGATGGTCAAGGGCTACCAGGAACAGCGCGACCCGGTGGCCAAGCAGCTCGACGACCTCGTCAAGCAGATCAACTCCATGCCGGCCGGTCCGGCGCGCGACGCGGCGTACTCCTCCAAGACCGACCAGCAGAACAAGGTCAACACCCTCAACAGCAACATCGCCAAGCTCCAGGCCCTGGACATGACTCCGGGCCGGGTCACCAGCGCCGCCGTTCCGCCGCACTCGACGGACGGCCCCGGCCTGATCATGTCGCTCGCGCTCGGCGCGGCCGTGGGTCTCGCGCTCGGCCTGCTCGCGGCCTGGGTGCGGCTCGTCTTCGATCCGGCGCCGCGTTCCGAGGGCGACGTCGCCCGCGCCCTGCGCGCTCCCGTGCTGGGCTCCCTGCCCCGGGGCAAGGACGACGGCGGTCCGCTGCTCGCGGCCGGCGAGGAGGACCCCCGGCTCGCCGAGGCGTTCCGCTCGGTGGCCTTCCGGCTCGCCTACGACTCCCGCTTCGCCGACCGGCGCCGGCTCCTCGTGATCGCCCCGCGCGGCAGCAGCGAGACCGCCGCGGCCGTCGCGGTGAACCTGGCCGCCTCCTTCGCGGAGACCGGCAAGGACGTGCTGCTCATCGAGGCCGATCTGCGCACCCCGGTGCTGGCCAGCCAGCTGCCGACGGACGCGGGCGGCCGGCCGCGCTGGAGCCAGACGCCGGGCGGAGGGCAGCACGGGGACACCGAGTGGCCCGACGGGCGGCAGCTCGTCGTGGACGCCGGGGAGTCCGGTTCCTTCGACCTGATCCCGGGCGAGCGGGTGCGCAACGTGCCCCGCGCGCTGACCTCCTCGCGCGCCACCCGGCTGATCTCCGAGGCCGACTCCCCCAACTCCACGGTCGTGGTGCTCGCGCCGCCCGTGCTCTCGTACGCCGACGCGCTCGCGCTGGTGGACCGCGTCGACGGGGTCCTGGTGGTCTGCGACCCGCGCGCGGTGCACCGCACCGACCTTTCCCGCATCCGCGAGCTGATCAGCGGCGCCGGCGGCACGGTGCTCGGCGCCGTCCTGCACTCTCCGCTGCCCGGCGAGAAGAAGCGCGGGGGACCGTTCCGCAAGAACGCCGCTCCCGCCCCCGCGGCCCCGGCCGCCGCGCCCGTCTCCCGGCCGCGCGAGCCTCAGCCGATCCCGTACGAGGTGGCGGCCGCCGACGCGGAGCAGCACATCCCCGGAGACGGCACCGACACGGTCGCCCTGCGTACGGTGCGCACGGGCCGGCGGTGAGCCGCAGGGCCTTCGCGGCGGTCGCCTCCGTCCTGGACCAGGCCGCGTCCAGTGCGACCAACATCCTGGTCCTGGTGCTGGCCGCGCGGCTCTCCTCCGCGGCCGGGTTCGCCGACTTCTCCATGGTCTACGTGACCTTCACCGTGCTCCTCGGCCTGAACATGGCCTACGTCGGCCAGAGCCTGGTCCTGCACAAGGCCGAGGAGGGCCGGCCGCTCGGCTCCGCGTGCCGGGCCGGCCTGGCGTTCACCGGGGCCGCCTCCGCCGTCGTGGGAGCCGTACTGGCCCTCGTGGGCGTGCTGCTGCCCGGGACCCCCGGGCGGGCGTTCCTCGCGCTGGGGCTCGTACTGCCCCTGGTGCTGCTGCAGGACGGCCTGCGCTACTGCTTCTCCGCGCTGCGGGCGCCCCAGCGGGCGCTGGCCGCCGACGCGCTGCGCCTCGTGTGCGTCGTGGCGGCGCTCCTGCTCCAGCCCGAAGGGGCGTCGGCGGCCCGGCTGGTGCTGGTGTGGGGGGTCTCGGCGCTGCCCGCGCTCGCGCTGGGCCTGTGGCTGCTGTGGCCGTCGGTGCGCGGGGCGGCTGCGGCCGAACTGCTCCGGGACCTGCGGCCGTACCTGCGGCGCGGTCACCTGGGGCAGCGGTTCGTCGTCGAGTTCGCGGTGGGCAACGGCTCCAGTCAGCTGGCCGTGCTGGGCCTCGGCGTCTTCGCGACCCCGCTGGCCGTCGGCGCGCTGCGCGGCGCCACCACCCTCTTCGGACCGCTGAACGTGCTGTTCAACTCCGCGAACTCCTTCGGCCCGCCCGTCGTCGGCCGGGCCCGCGGCAAGCGGGGCGTGGTCCGGCTGACCGCCCTGACGGGTGCGGCGCTCGCGGTGACCGGGGCCGCCTGGGGGGCCGTGCTGTACGCGCTGCCCGACCGGCTGGGCCGCGAGCTGCTCGGCGACAGCTGGACGGCGGCGGCCGGGCTGCTGCCCGCGACCGGCGCGCAGTACGCGGTCATGGGCCTGGGTACGTGCGCCCTGCTGACCCTGCGGGTGCTCAACCCGAAGGCCACGCTCTCGCTCCAGGTCGTCTTCTCGCTGCTGTCGGTGGCACTCCTGCTCGGCGGCTACGCCGTGTGGGGCGTGGCCGGGGCCGCGTGGGGGCTGGCGCTCGGCTCCGCGGCGAAGGCGGCGGCGGGCTGGCTGCGGGTGGCCCGGCTGGACGCACCCGCGCCCGCGGCCTCCGGGACGGCCGCGGAGCGGGCGGCCGTGTAGGTGCGCCGTCCGGCGGGGTCCGCCGGGGCCCCGCGTCAGCGCAGCTTCGCGTCCTTGTCCTGCCGGTACGTGGCGACGAGCGCGAGGCACAGCGCGGCGATGGCCACCCGCCCGGAGGCCTGCAGCAGCGGCCCGCGCAGCAGGATGAAGGAGTACCCGGCGACCAGCGGGACGACCACGGAGATCAGGCTGCCGGGTGGTGAGCGCCGGGTGGCCCGCTTCGCGTAGCGACGGTCCACGCGGGCGGAGGCGTACCCCATGCCGAGGAGCCCCGCGCCCATGCCCAGCGGTCCGAAGTCGAGCCACAGCTCCGCCCAGATCGGGGAGGAGAGGTTGGTGTTGACCGTGCCCATCCACTGGCCGACCATCACGCCGGTGTCGCGGGGCTTGCCGGGCCACATCGTGCGCGGCACCGCGAAGAAGACGGACCCCGCGAGCTGACGCCCGTAGAAATGGCCGGGGCCGGAGTTCGAGTAGGTGATGGTGTTCGCGAACATGCCGATCTGGTCGTAGTCCTTGAGCGCCATCGGCTCCAGGAACGAGGTCGTCTCGACGGGCTTGTAGTTCTTCTCGTCGTAGCGGAACCGGTCCGCGAACGGGAAGACGAGCAGGGCGATCACCACGGCCATGGACAGCGCCACCCGGTACATCGCCGCGCTCACCGGGAAGACCGTGAAGAGCAGCGAGAACATGACGGTGAGGAACCAGTAGCGCGGGTTCGAGATCGGGTTGTTGACGACCAGGTTCAAGGCCGCCAGCGCCGACCACGTGACGATGATCGACACCTTGCGGCGGGCGAACTTGGACGTGATCAGCCAGCGCGTGTACAGCAGCAGGGACAACAGCGCCGGGACGGTGCCGAAGCCGCGCAGCAGCGCCTGGCCGGCCTGGCCGTCCTGGGAGACGCCCGCCTCCTGTATGCCCGCGATGATCTCCTGGCGGCTGGAGAAGAAGACCGCCGGGCCGCCCAGCTTCACGACGAACGCCGCGCTCCCCAGGAACGACAGCACGGTCAGCAGCTGGAGCCGCCGCCGGTGCGCCATGACCGGGCGCGGCTCCTTCTGCGAGCCGCCCGCGCGGCCGGCCGGCCGGTGGCGGGCCAGCAGCACGCCCACGTCGAAGGCGGCGCAGCCGAGCAGGACCAGGCCGATGGCGACCGTGAGGTCCGAGCGCGGGCCGACGACGGGGGTCGGGACCTGGCCGAGGACCGCCTGGGCGAGGGGGGCCACGCCCATGGCCATGTAGACGAAGAGCCAGAAGGAGCCCTGGAGCAGCTTGCGGCGGCTGGTCAGGACCATGGCGGACAGGCGGGCGCCCGCGTACATGGTGAGCAGGAGCTGGAGCCAGAAGGCCGCGTCGCGCTGGCCCGCACCGTGCTGGACGGCGACGAGCAGGGGCAGGAAGACGGTGAATCCGAGGGCCAGCGGGACGGAGAGCGCCCGGGAGAGCAGGGTCCGGGGAGTGGTGACCCTGCCCCAGCTCTTCTCGTCGTCGGGAGGGGGCGCGGCCGCGGGCCCGGTGGGACGGACGACGGTCTCGCTCATGTCGGTTGCCACCCTTGCCCCCACCCCCTGTGCCTGATCCGGGCGCAGTCTAGTCTGAGCGGTCGGCGCCCGGGGAGGCGCCCGGGGACCGGACGATGGGGCGGACGATGGGGCGGACGATGCGGCGGACGACGAGGGGCTGCTGTGCGTGATCTTCCTGCTTTCACGCTGTCCGGTTACGACAAGGGGCGCGGGCTGCTGACGCAGGCGCTCTGGTTCGCCGTGATGAACACGCTGTTCATGAGCTGGTTCTGTCCGGCCCGGTTCCGGGTCTCCCTGCTGCGCGCCTTCGGGGCGCAGATCGGTGAGGGGGTGCTGATCCGCCACAAGGTGCGGGTGCTGTGGCCCTGGAAGCTGACCGTGGGCGACCACACGTGGATAGGCGAGGGCGCCTGGCTGCTGAACCTGGAGCCGGTCACGATCGGTTCGCACGTGTGCCTGTCGCAGGAGGCCATGCTGTGCACGGGCTCCCACGACCACCGGGCCGCCGACTTCCGCTACCGCAACGCGCCGATCTCCGTCGAGGACGGTGCGTGGGTGGCCGTACGGGCCACCGTACTGGCGGGCGTCACCGTCGGCCGGTGCGCGGTGGCCGGTGCGGGCTCCGTGGTCCACAAGGACCTTCCCGCGCTGACCCTGCAGACCCGGGACGGGCTGCGCCGCCCCGTCGAGGAGCCGAAGTGAGAGTCCTGCACGCCGTCACCCTGCACTCCCCCACGCACGCCTTCGGCGGCCCGGTGCGGGTCGCGCTGAACCTCGCGAAGGGACTGCGCGGACGCGGCCACGAGGCGGGACTGGTGGCGCTGGGCGAGGGGTTCGACCCGTGGCCGGACTCGGTGGAGGGCGTACCGGCCAAGCTCTTCCCGGCCCGCCGCCTGCTCCCCCTCGGCTTCAGCGGGATGACCTCGCCGGCCCTGCTCGCCTCGGCGGGCCGCCTGGTGCGGGACGCGGACGTGGTCCACGTCCACCTGGCACGGGACCTGGTCACCCTGCCCGTGGCCCTGGCGGCGCTGCGGGCCCGCACACCCCTCGTCCTGCAGACCCACGGCATGGTCGACCCGAGCGGGAAGCTCCTGGCCAAGGTGCTGGACGCGGTGGCGGTACGGCGCCTGCTGCGCGGCGCCGACGCGGTGCTCCACCTGACCCCGCACGAGCGGGAGGGCCTCGACGCGGTCGTCGGCGGCGCCCTGCCCCGGTCGGTGCGGCTGGTGAACGGCACCCCGGCCCAGGAGGAGCGCCCCGCCCCGTCCGGGCCGCCGCGGATCCTCTACTCGGCCCGGCTGCAGGCCCGCAAGCGCCCGGTGGACTTCGTGGACGCGGCTCCGGCCGTGCTGGCGGTGCACCCGGACGCGGAGTTCGTGGTGGCCGGCCCGGACGAGGGCGAACTCGCGGCGGTCCGCGCCCGCATCACCGAGCTGGGCCTCGGCTCCCGCTTCACGGTCCCGGGCGCCCTGTCGGGCTCCGAGGTCCTGACGGAGCTTCGCCGCGCCCACGTCTACGTACTGCCCTCGGTGGACGAGCCGTTCCCCATGTCGGTCCTCGAGGCCCTGGCGGTGGGTGTCCCTCCGGTGGTCACCCATTCCAACGGCCTGGCCCGCGACATCGCCGCGGCCGGCGCGGGCCGAGCCGTCACCCCCGGCGCGCCGGGCGTCGCGGAGGCGGTCCTGTCCCTCCTGGACCCGTCCGAGAACGCCAGGTCCTCGAAGGCCGCCCGCGCCCTCGCCGCGTCCTCGTTCTCCATGGACGCGGTCCTCGACGCGCTGCTGCCGGTCTACGAGGGCGCCCTGCACCGGCGTTGAGGCGGGGTCCCCGGCGGCCGGGTCAGAGGCCGCGACGGGTCTCGTCCACCACCGGGAGGGCGCCGACGCGGCGGCGCTTGAGGACGCTCGCGTACACCGCGAGGCCGATGGCTCCCGCCACCATCATGATCACGCCGACCAGGTCGAGGTTCACGCTCTGCATCTTCCAGTCGGACGCGAAGGTGAGGATGGCCCCCACCACGATCAGGCCTATGCAACCGCTGATGCCCCTCATCGAATTCGCCTCCACAGTCGTGGCCGGGGAGAACCCCGCCGTGTGGAACCTCGCCTGCCCTCGTTCCCGGAACGAAAACACCCCCGCCGCCCGGGTGTTGGGCGGCGGGGGTGTTCCTGTCGGGCCCGGCTCTAGGCCGGCACCCACGCGTAGCAGCCGTTCGAGACGAACTGGGCCGTGGACGCGGGGACGACGGCGGTGATCTTGTCGCCCGCCTTCGGCTGGGTCTCCGGGCCCGAGGCCAGGACCGCGCCGTCCTTGCCCTTGGCCTCCCAGGTGCACGAGGTGCTCTGGGTCAGCGCGCGGTAGGTGCCCGCCGCCGGGGACTCCTTCGTGCCGTCGGGGAAGCCCTTCTCGGCCGCCGCGAGGATCGGCTTCTGCTCGGGGCACAGGTAGGTGATCGCGTCCTTCGCCCCCGGGATCTCCCCGGCCACGAGGGAGCCGACCGCCGCGTCCTTGTCGTGCTTCGCGGTGCGCTCCACGCGCTGGCAGGACTCCTGGCCGCTCTGGAGGACGGCCGCCGGATCCATCTTCTCCGGGACGCGCCCGGACAGGTACTTCTTCTCCGTCGCGGTGAAGCTGCCCGTCTTGGGCGTGAGCTTGGCTTCCGGCAGGACGGGGCCCGTCGGCTTCGCGTCCGTCGAGGGCGGCGCCGAGGCGTCCGCCGGGTCGGCGGCCGGCGACGCGGCCGGCGGCTTGGGCGACTTGGCCGGCGCGTCGGCCTTGTCGTCCCCGCCCGAACTGCAGGCGGTCAGCGTCAGGGCGGCGGCCAGCAGGACAGCAGCCGCTGCGGAGCGTCGGTACATCAGGTGGCTCCCGTACGTATGAGATGGGTGTGCGGGGCCCGGCCGCCCGACGGTGCGTCGGGCGGCCGGGCCCCGCAGGCCCTCAAGCGGTTACTTCGCGCCGAAGGTGAGGACGAGCTGCGGGCTCGCGTCCGCGGCCGTCGCCTCCGAGGACCAGATCCACAGCGGGTCGGTACCCGCACTGGTCAGGCCCAGGCTGTAGTTGGTGCCCAGGACCGCGGAGACCGCGGCCGTGTCCAGCTGGACGCTCTGGACGGCCGATCCGTCCGGCACGCCGGAGATGGAGCCGAGCGGGTTCGTGCCGAGGGTGGGCTTGGTCTTGAACGTCGTGCCCGCACCGCTCCAGGTGCCGGTGACCGGGACCACGGAGATGGTGTCGGCCGAACCGGCGCCCGCCGCCGTCGAGGTCTTGAACTGGAGCGAGGCCGACTTCAGCACCTGGTTGGCCGGAGCCGCCGGGATGTCGAAGCGCAGGTACGTCTCGTAGGCCGTGGTGCCGCGCACCGCGAGCGAGGTGGACGTGCCGTAGGCCGTGCTGGGGGCGCCCTGGTTGATGTAGGTGTCCTCGGTCGCGGAGACCGTGGAGACCGTGTCGGTGGGCGCCTTGGCCAGGTCGAAGTGGTTCTTCACCTGGGCCGGCGTCAGGACCTTCGGGTAGACGGCCGTCTCGTCGATCTGACCGGCGAAGAAGTTGCTCGACGGCTTGGAGCTCCAGCCACCGAGGTTGTCACCGCCCACGTGCCAGAAGCCCTCGTACTGCTGGGAGGCCGTGGTGTTGTTGGTGCCCTTGGCCTGGCCGTCGACGTAGAGCGCCATGCCGGCGGGGCCCTGCGTGGCGACGACGTGGTGCCACTTGTTGTCGTTGAACGTGTCGAGCAGACCGGTGGAGAGGGTCTTCCAGCTGCTGCTGGGGCCCGATCCGAAGAACAGACGACCGGTGTTGGTCATGTAGATGGTCTTGTCGTACAGGCTGCTGCTGCGGTCGGTGTTGTTGCCGAAGCCGATCAGCTTGCCGCCGCGCGTGCTGCTCGTCTTGAACCAGGTCTCCAGCGTGTACGAGCTGCCGACCGTCTGGCGGTGGTCGCTGTACACCTGCTGGCTGGTCCCGTTGAAGCCCATGGCCGTGCTGGTGCCGGTGACGGCACCCGGGCTCTGGCGCAGCGCCGGGGCGTTGAGCTGGATGCCGCTGGTGTTGCCGTTCTCCGAGGAGTCGGCGACGTACGGGCTGACGGTGTCGTCGTAGCGCCAGAACAGCTCGGCGCCGTCCGCGCGGACCTGGTTGGGGTAGGCGTTGACCGCGTTCGGGACCGTCACCGAGGTGCTGGCCGACAGGGCGCTGGTGTTGCCCGCCGCGTCGGTCGCGGTCACGCGGTAGCTGTAGGACAGGCCGGCCTTGACCGTGGTGTCGGTCCAGGAGGCCTGGCGGCGCTCCCATTCCAGGGACTCCGCGCTCAGGGTGGCGACCGGGGTGGCCGAACCGTTGCGGTAGACGCGGTAGGTCAGCTTGCTGTCGTCCTGGTCGTAGCTGGCGCGCCAGCGGACCTGGGCCTCGCCCGGCTTGACGCTGGAGGCGCTGGAGACCGGGGTGGTCGGGGCGCCGACGTCACCGGTGGAGGCGAAGCGGGTCAGGGCCTGCTGGGCCTTGCCGTTGATGAGGGTGAACTCACCGCCGACCCACATGTACTTGGTGTCGCTCTTCTCCGCGATGGACATGACGCGCGGGCCGATGCCCTCGCCGAGGCCGTCGTTGGCGGTGGGGTGCCAGCCGAGCTTCCGCGGGCTGCGCACGAAACCGTCCACGGGCGCGGGGGCGGCGCCTTCGTGGTCGGTCAGCTGCGCCAGCAGGAAGTTGCGCTTGCCGTCGGGGAACTGGCCCTCGAGGGAGCAGTCGTGCGCGTGCGAGGAGCTGTAGAGGACTCCGTCGTACGGCAGGACGAACTGCGTCGCACCGAGGCAGCGGTCGCGCCACTTCTCGTTGAACTCGGTGGAGAGGCCGATGCGGCCGTCGAAGACGCCGCCGCCCGAGCCCTCGTTGCCGGTGTAGTAGCCGGTCGAGTCCGCCGCGATGTGCTTGACGACGGAGTTCGAGGGGATGTTGCCGTACGTCTTGGTGACGGCGCCGGTGGTGGCGTTCACGACGGCCAGCGCGTGGCTGTTCTTGCCGTTGACCGTGAAGAAGTCGCCACCCAGCAGGACGTTCTGGCCGTCGTTGCTGAGCTCGATGGCGCGGCCGGGCTCGTCGACGTTGGCGACGAAGGGCTTGAGCGCACCGGAGGTGGCGTCGACCGCGGCGAACCGCTCGCGGGTCTGGCCCTCGACGGTGCTGAAGTCGCCGGCCGCGTACAGGGTGTCGTCGGTGACGGCGAGCGCCCGCACGGTGGCCGGGAAGGCCGGGTGGAACGAGGCCTTGGGGGTGCAGGTCTCGATGTCGACGGCGGCGACGCTGGAGACCGGGGTGCCGTTGACGGCGCCGAAGTACCCGGCCGCGTAAAGGGTCTTCTTGTCCTTCGAGACGGTCAGGGCGCGCACGGTCGCGCTGCCGTCGCCGACGGTGAAGGAGAGCTTGCAGGAACTCGGGGCGCCGGTCGCCGCGTCGAGCGCGACGAAGTTCACGGCTTCCTGCTCGGCGCCTGCCGCGCCCTCCGGCGGGCGGACCGCCGAGAAGGTGCCACCGGCGAAGACCGTGCCGTTGGCCTGGTCCATCGCGAAGACGATGCCGTTGGGCTGCCAGGTCGGCAGTTCGTCGGCGGTGAAGGCCACCGGCTGGGTGATGGCCGAGGCCTCGGGCATCAGCACCAGGCCCAGGCCGGTGCCGGCACCGGCCAGTGACAGGACGAGGGCAGCAGTCAGCCCTCTGGATCTACGCATGAGCCCCCCAGGGCAATTGCCCGGTTTGAATGGCTGGAACTATCCGAACAGCCATATGTACTGGCGCAGACTAGGGCTCCTGCGAGGGCCCGGTCACCACACTTGACCCATTGCATACCAACTTGGAATCAACAAGGTTCAGTACGGAGGACGCACTTCGGACATATGACAGGTTTGACCCGGTCACACCCGCATGGAGCTGCGCGAATGACCGGGGCACGGCGAATCGTAGGCGAAATATAAGCCTCAGCGGTCGATGCGGACGCTCACGCCCGCCAGTTGGTCCTCGACCTGACGGACATCCGCGTCCACCATGATCTTGGCCAAATCGGCCACCATGACCGTCGGCTTCCAGCCAAGCAGCTCATGGGCCTTGGAAGCGTCGCCGATCAGGGCGTCGACCTCGCTCGGGCGCTCGTACTTGGGGTCGTAGCGCACGTGCTCGTTCCAGTCGAGACCGGCGTGGGTGAAGGAGGCCTCGACGAACTCGCGGACGGTGGCGGCGACGCCGGTGGCCACGACGTAGTCGGTGGCCTCGTCCTGCTGGAGCATCCGCCACATGGCGTCCACGTACTCCGGGGCGTAGCCCCAGTCACGGACCGCGTCGAGGTTGCCGAGGTAGAGCTTCTCCTGCAGGCCCGCCTTGATCCGGGCGACGGCGCGGGTGATCTTGCGGGTCACGAAGGTCTCGCCGCGGCGCGGGGACTCGTGGTTGAAGAGGATCCCGTTGACGGCGAACATCCCGTACGCCTCGCGGTAGTTCACCGTCGTCCAGTACGCGAACACCTTCGCGGCGCCGTACGGGCTGCGCGGGTGGAAGGGGGTGCCCTCGTTCTGCGGCGGCGGGGTCGCGCCGTACATCTCGGAGGACGAGGCCTGGTAGATGCGGGTGTCCACGCCACTGGCCCGGATCGCCTCCAGCAGGCGCAGCGCGCCGAGGCCGGTCACGTCACCGGTGTACAGGGGCGCGTCGAAGGAGACGCGGACGTGCGACTGGGCGCCGAGGTTGTAGACCTCGTCGGGGCGTATCTCGCGGAGCAGGTTCACCAGGGCGACGCCGTCGGAGAGGTCGGCGTGGTGCAGGACGAACGAACGGTTCGCCGTCTGCGGGTCCTGGTAGATGTGGTCGATCCGCTCCGTGTTGAAACTGGAGGAGCGCCGCACGAGCCCGTGCACCGTGTAGCCCTTGGAGAGCAGGAGCTCTGCGAGGTACGAGCCGTCCTGCCCTGTGACGCCGGTGATCAGCGCGGTCTTGCCCATTGGGTCCCCCTGGGGATCGTTGCGGTCTTGTTGTAGTGAGGCTGCGGCGCCTGGTGGTGCTTGCGGTGCTGCACGCGACGCGTGCGGGCGGACCCGCCCGGCCCGGTCCCAGGGGGCTGGATGGGTACCGTACACGCCTCATCCGGAGCCCTTTCCACCGGATTCGGCCCGGCCCGCCGCCTCGTGGGGGCGCACCTCCCCCGTGAACCGGCGGCGAGCGGACTGGCATCATCGGCGGTATGACAAGTTCGCCGCTCCTGCCCCCGAACGCCCGTGTCTTCGTCGCCGGCCACCGCGGTCTCGTGGGGTCCGCCGTCGTCCGCCGGCTCACGGCCGACGGCTACGAGGTGCTCACCCGCGGCCGCGCCGACCTCGATCTGCGCGACGCCGCCGCGACCGCGGCGTACCTGCGGGACGTCAGGCCCGACGCCGTCGTCCTGGCCGCCGCCAAGGTCGGCGGGATCATGGCCAACAGCACGTTCCCGGTGCAGTTCCTCGAGGACAACCTCAAGATCCAGCTCAGCGTCGTCGCCGGGGCCCACGAGGCGGGGGTGGGCCGGCTGCTCTTCCTCGGCTCCTCCTGCATCTACCCCAAGCTCGCGCCGCAGCCCATCAGCGAGGACTCCCTGCTGACCGGCCCGCTGGAGCCCACGAACGAGGCGTACGCCCTGGCGAAGATCGCCGGCATCGTCCAGGTCCAGTCGTACCGCAAGCAGTACGGGGCCTCGTACATCTCGGCCATGCCGACGAACCTCTACGGTCCGGGCGACAACTTCGACCTGGAGTCCTCGCACGTCCTGCCCGCCCTCATCCGCCGCTTCCACGAAGCCGCGGCCGAGAGCCGGGACGAGGTCACCCTGTGGGGATCGGGCACGCCCCGCCGGGAGTTCCTGCACGTCGACGACCTGGCCGCCGCCTGCGTGGTGCTGCTGCGCGAGTACGACGGCGCGGAGCCGGTCAACATCGGCTGCGGCGAGGACCTCACCATCAAGGCGCTCGCCGAGACGGTCGCCGACGTGACCGGCTTCCGGGGCCGGCTCGCGTGGGACACCTCCAAGCCGGACGGCACCCCCCGCAAGCTGCTGGACGTGACCCGGCTGCGCTCGCTGGGCTGGAAGCCCGCGATCGAGCTGCGCGACGGCATCGCCGCCACGTACGCGTGGTGGCGCGAGCAGAGCGGCGGGCAGAGCACCGGTCAGGACAACGGGCAGGGCAACGGGCAGGGCTGATCTCAAAGCTTCGGCTTTCAGTACGCTCCGCGTCCGTCCACCACGGCGCGGAGCGTGCGGCCCATGACGTCGACGTCACTGGTGAAGGACCAGTTGTCGACGTACTGCAGGTCCAGCTGGATCGTTTCGTCCCATGACAGGTCGGACCGGCCGCTGATCTGCCACAGTCCGGTCATGCCGGGCCGCACCGTGAGCCGGCGCAGCTCGACCTCGTCGTACTTCGCCACCTCCTCCGGCAGCGGGGGGCGCGGGCCGACCAGGGACATGTCCCCGGCCACCACGTTGATCAGCTGTGGCAGTTCGTCCATGGACGTGCGCCGCAGCAGCCGGCCGACCCGGGTCACCCGGGGGTCGCGGCGCATCTTGAACATCAGGCCGTCGTTCTCGTTGGCTCCGGACAGCTCGGCCTTCATCGCGTGCGCGTCCACGACCATCGTGCGGAACTTCCACATGACGAACGGGACCCCGTCCCGGCCTATGCGCATCTGCCGGTAGAAGGCCGGACCGCGCGAGCCGAGCCGGATCGCCAGGACCGTACCGATGAACGCCGGCGCCAGCAGCACCAGTCCGATCGCGGCGGCCACCCGGTCCAGTACCGACTTCAGCAGGGTCTGCACGCCCCGGCTCACCGGCGGCGCCACGCGCAGCACGGTCAGCCCGCCCGCGGACAGGGTCTCCAGCCGCTTGACGGAGACCTCCACCAGGCCGGGGAAGACCGCGAGTTCCAGCCCCGCGTCGTGCAGGGCCCATGCGATCCGCCGTAGCCGGTCCCCCGCGAGCCGCGCCCCCGGGGCCACGAGCACCAGATCGGCGCGGTGGGTCGCGACGGCGCCGAGGACCGCGGCGGAGTCCCCGTTCGGGGTCGGCGCCATGGCGGATCCGAGGCGCCCGGCGACGGGCATCCCGCTGTCCAGCTCCCCGGGGCCGACCGGGACCACGCCGACGACCACGTACGGGTGGTCGGTGCGCGCGGCCAGGTGTCCGATGACGGACTCGGCGGCCTCGGGTTCGCCGACCACCAGGACCCGGCTCACGGCCTGGGCCTCGCGCCGGGCGCCGGAGAGGTGGCGGTAGGTCAGTTTGTGGCAGGCGACGGTGACGAACAGAGCGGGCAGCAGGGCGCCGAGGGCGGCCAGCCGGGGGGTGTCCTCGCCGGTGACCACGCGGGCCACGGCGAGTACGCCGATGAGAATCAGCCAGTCGTGCACGACGGGGAGAACTCCCCTGGATTCGCCGAGCACGCGGGCCGCGTACCGTCGGCGCAGCAGCTGCACGCCGGTCCAGGCCAGGGCCGCGCCGAGGGCGCAGTAACCGGGCCGGACCTGGTGCGCGGCCTCGAAGACCAGGCCGACGGGCACGCCGGCGCCGACGAGGTCCGCGGTGACCGCGGCCGGGAGGTACCAGCGCGCCTTGTCGCCCAGCCCCCGGACCGGCGCAGCCGACGCGAGCGCCCTCCGGGCCACTCTTTGCACAGGAATATGGACATGCCTCATGGGCCCCCCTGGCACGTGGTCTATGACGGTGGCCGTCCGTCCACGGCTTCCCCAAGCAGTGGATGACTGGCGCACCGGGAAACAGTACGACAAACACCCGTACGGTTATTGCCGTTCTCGTGAACCGGGCGGCTCGTTGCCCAAGCGTTAGCGACCGGTTTTGCGCATTCCGGATATTGGGCGCTTCTCGCCCCCGCGAAAGTGAATGTTCCGGATACCGGATACGTCTCTTCGGACAACGAACTGTTTCCAGCCAACCTTTTGACGCGGCCCTGACATTGGGCCCGCCAGGTGACACTCTTCGACCGTTCTTCGCACCAGCCCTGATCTGCCCGGAGGCCCACCCAGCCATCCGGAACCCCCCTTGCAGAAGGAGTCTGCGTTGAGTCCCACCCCCCAGCGGCGTGCCACCACGGCCGGCGCGCTTGTCGCCGCGGCCGCTCTCCTCGCCGTAGGCATCCAGACCGGTACCGCCACCGCCGACGTCACCGCGTCGCAGGCTGCTTCGGTCGCCCAGGCCAACCCGGGCGCGGCCAACCGCGCACTCAGCGCTTCGGAGCGTGCGACGCTCCTCGCCGAGGCGAACTCCACCACCGTGCAGGCGGCCAAGGCCCTCGGCCTCGCCGGCACCGAGAAGCTCGTCGTCCGCGACGTGGTCAAGGACGCGGACGGCACCACCCACACCACCTACGAGCGCACCTACGACGGCATACCGGTGCTCGGCGGTGACCTGACGATCCATGCCAAGGACGGCGTCACCAAGAGCGTCACCAAGGCCACGAACGCGGACGTGAAGGTCGCGGACACCACCGCCGCCGTCACCCCGGCCTCGGCCGAGGGCACCGCGCTCAAGTCCGCCAACGCGGCGGGTGCCAAGGACGCCACGGCCTCCAAGAGCGCCCGCAAGGTGATCTGGGCCGCCGACGGCGCTCCGGTCCTCGCCTTCGAGACCGTCGTCGGCGGCCTCCAGCACGACGGCACCCCGAGCGAACTCCACGTGGTCACCGACGCCAAGACCGGCGCGAAGATCACCGAGTGGCAGGCGATCGAGACCGGCGTCGGCAACACGATGTACAGCGGTCAGGTCACCCTCGGCACCTCGCAGTCGGGCAGCAACTTCACGCTGACCGACGCCGGGCGCGGCAGCCACAAGACCTACGACCTCAACGGGGGCACGGGCAGCGGCACCGGCACCCTCTTCAGCAGCACCAGCGACACCTGGGGCAACGGCGCCGCCTCGAACCGGGCGACCGCCGGCGCCGACGCGCACTACGGCGCCCAGCTGACGTGGGACTACTACAAGAACGTGCACGGCCGCAACGGCCTGCGCAACGACGGCGTGGCCCCGTACAGCCGGGTCCACTACGGCAACGCGTACGTCAACGCGTTCTGGGACGACTCCTGCTTCTGCATGACCTACGGCGACGGCATCAGCAACACGCACCCGCTGACCTCGATCGACGTGGCCGCGCACGAGATGACCCACGGTCTGACCTCGGTCACCGGCAACATGACCTACTCGGGTGAGCCCGGCGGCCTGAACGAGGCGACCTCCGACATCATGGCGGCGGCCGTCGAGTTCAACGCCAACAACCCCAACGACGTAGGCGACTACCTCGTCGGCGAGAAGATCGACATCAACGGCGACGGCACCCCGCTGCGCTACATGGACAAGCCGAGCAAGGACGGCGGCTCCAAGGACGCGTGGTACTCGGGCCTCGGCGGCATCGACGTCCACTACTCCTCGGGCCCGGCCAACCACTGGTACTACCTGGCCTCCGAGGGCTCGGGCGCCAAGGTCATCAACGGCGTGAGCTACAACTCGCCCACGTCCGACGGCCTCCCGGTCACCGCGATCGGCCGCGACGCCGCCTCGAAGATCTGGTTCCGCGCCCTGACGGTCGGCTACTTCAAGTCGAACACCAACTACGCGGCCGCCCGTACGGCGACCCTGCAGGCGGCGGCCGACCTGTACGGCGCCGGCTCTGCGACGTACAACAACGTGGCCCACGCGTGGGCCGCCATCGCCGTCGGATCGCGCCCCGCACCCAGCGGCGTCTCGGTCACCGCGATCCCGAACCAGACCACCCAGGTCAACACCGCGGTGAGCCTGCAGGTCCAGGCCACCAGCACCAACCCGGGTGCGCTGAGCTACGCGGCGACCGGCCTTCCGGCCGGCCTGTCGATCAACTCCTCGACCGGCCTGATCTCGGGTACGGCCACCACCGCGGGCACGTCCAACGTGACCGTCACGGTGACCGACTCCGCGAGCAAGACCGGGACGACGTCCTTCACCTGGACGGTCGGCACCTCGCAGCAGAACGTCTTCGAGAACACCACGGACTACACGATCAACGACAACGCGACCGTCGAGTCGCCGATCACCGTGGCCCGCTCCGGCAACGCGCCGAGCACCCTCAAGGTGGACGTCAACATCCTCCACACCTACGTCGGTGACCTGAAGGTCGACCTCGTCGCCCCCGACGGCACCGTCTACAACCTGCGCAACCGCACCGGCGGCAGCGCGGACAACATCATCCAGAGCTTCACCGTGAACGCCTCCTCGGAGGTCGCCAACGGCGTCTGGAAGCTGCGCGTCGCGGACCTCGCGTCCCTCGACACCGGCAAGATCGACAGCTGGAAGCTCACCTTCTGATCCCCACCGGGAACGGAGTGAACCACGGCTGAACCGCTAGATCACGGGGCCGCCCGGGAGGAAACCTCCCCGGGCGGCCCTGTTCCATGGGCCGCCGCCGGCGCCCGTCCCCCGCGGCCCCTGTCCTCCGGCCCCGCCCCGGGGACGGTGGCCGCGGCCCGCGCCGCGGGGGGGCGGCCGTAGTCCACGCCGAGCCGGTGGCGGCGCGGACCGGCCCTTCCGGGGACCGCCCTTCCGGGGTCCGGCCCCTTCCGGGTCCGGCACGCGAAGGGCCCGGCCCCCGAGGGGGCCGGGCCCGGTCGGCGGCGGTTCCCGGATCAGCCGATGGAGCGGAAGACGGAGTCGAAGAAGTCGCGCGCCTTGCCCTGGCCCTGCGAGACGGCCGCGCGGCCGCCGGCGCGGTCCTCGTCGTTCGACTCGTCGGAGCGGCCGTCGTGGTCGCCGCGGCCGTCGTGGTCGCCGCGCTCGTCGTGCTCGCCGCGGCCGTCGTGGTCACCGCGGCCGTCGTGACGCCCGTCGTTGTCCTCCCGCTCGTCGTGGCGGCCCTCGTGCCGGCCTTCGTGGCGGCCGTCCCCGCCGGCCGGCTTGAGGTAGACGGAGGCCACCTCCACGCCGTGGATCCGCTCGCCCGGCTCGAGCACCGCCTCCGCCGACCCGCCGCAGTCCTCGTCGCTGTAGAGCACCGCGAGGGATTCCGTCTCGTTCTTCACCTCGAAGGCCGGACGGTGCTCGGAGGTGTGCGTCAGCCGGTAGCAGGTGTCGTTGTCGGAGGGCCGGATCTCGCCGCCCGTGCGATCGCCCTCCCGGTCGGTGTACCGGTAGTGCAGCGTGCCGAGGTTCTCGCGGTCGTCGTGGTCGCTGGCGTACGACAGGCCGGCGGTCGGCAGCACGAGCGCGAGGGCGCCGACGAGCGCGGTGGCGGTGGTGCGAAGACGCATGGGGTGTCCGTTTCTCGGGTTCCTGGGATACCGGGTCCGGTGGGCATCCGCGGGCAGCGTAGGAGCGGACGGATTTGCCGAAACGATTCGGCAAGACAAGCGCGTTCGAAGGTTCACCCTCACGGGCCCCCCGGTGCGCCGAACGCCGGGACGCCCCGGATCCGCGGGGGGATCCGGGGCGTCCGGGGCAGGCGTACGGGGCTGCGTAGGCGGGCGCGGCGGTTCAGACGCTGCGCCCGGCCCCCCGCGCGGCGGGGCCGGCCTGCCCCGCCGGGGCCGGGACGGCCACCGGGGCCGCGGAGCCCGCGGGGCCCGCCGGGGCCGCGGCGGCGGGCCTGCGGACCAGCGCCACCAGGATCACCGCTCCCGCCAGACCCATCGCGCCCGAGACCCAGAAGGTGTCCTTCAGGCCGCTCGCGAAAGCCGCCTCCACCCACGACCGCGCCTCCGGGGCCGCGTGCAGCAGCTTCCCCGCGCCACCCGAGGCCAGCGCCCCGGCCGTGCCCTGCGGCTGCCCGGAGCCTTCGAGCCCGTCGTCCAGCCCGGACTGGAAGACCGCGCCGAGCACCGCGATGCCCAGGGCCATGCCCAGCTGCCGGAAGGTGTTCAGCGCGCCGCCGGCCATGCCCGCACGGGCCGGGGGCACGGCCCCCATCGCGGCGGCCGCGAGGGCCGGGGAGATCATGCCCACGCCCAGACCGGTGACGATCAGCCCGGCCACGAGCGCCGTCCAGCCGTCCCCCGCGTCCAGCATCCAGCCCTGGAGCAGCGCGCCCGCGCCGATGAGGAGCAGACCGCCGCCGACGGTGATCCGGATGGAGGCCCCGTGCATCAGCCGTCCGGAGGCGGCGGCCACGAAGAAGCCGGCCAGGCTGAGCGGCACGAGCGCCAGACCGGCGCCGACCGGACCCATCCCCTCGGCGGTCTGCAGCCACAGGGAGACGTACATCAGGTACCCGAAGGCGGCGCCGGACATCAGCAGGGAGGCGGTCATCACGGCGACGAAGGTCGGGCTGCGGAAGAGCGAGAGGTCCAGCATCGGACGGGGGCTGCGCAGTTCGACGAGGACGAAGGCGGCGAAGGCGGCCGCGCTCAGGGCGAACAGGGCGAGGGTGGTGACGGAGGTCCACCCGTTCTCGCCGACGCGGATGAGGGCGTAGGTGACGGCCGCGGCGCCGGTGGTGAAGGCCGCCATGCCGGGCAGGTCGAGGCCCTTGGCGTGCGGGTCGCGGGACTCGGTGACGGCCTTGAGGGTGACGTACACGGCGAGGGCGCAGACCGGCAGGTTGATGAAGAAGATCCAGCGCCAGCCGAACTGCTCGGTGAGCAGGCCGCCGATGATCGGACCGGCCGCGGCGGCCGCTCCGTTGACCGCGCCCCAGACGCCGAAGGCGACGCCCCGGTCGCGGCCCTGGTAGGCGGAGCTGAGGAGGGCCATGGTCGTGGCGAACATCGCGGCGCCGCCGACGCCCTGGACGGCGCGGAAGGCGATCAGCGTGGCAGGGCCGCTCGCCAGGCCGCAGGCGAGCGAGGCGGCGGCGAAGAGTCCGAGCCCACCGAGATAGACGCGGCGCCGGCCGATGCGGTCGGCGAGCGAGCCTGCTCCCAGCAGCAGGGCGGCCAGGGCGAGGGCGTATATGTCCATCACCCACTGGAGGCCGGCGAAGCCGGTGTGCATGTCGGCGGCCATGTCGGGCAGGGCGACGGTCACGATCGTGACGTCGACCAGGAGCATGAAGGCTCCGAGGCACACGGCCGTCAACGGCAGCCATTTGCGCATGGGAGATCTCCTCGGATTGCGGCGCGGCGCGGCGCGCGGAGCAGGGCGGGGCGGGGCGGGATCCGGGCGCGGGATCCCCGGTGGCCCCCAAGATCTCAGCAAGCCCCGGTATCCCCCACCCAGTGGTTCCGCGCTGCCGGATTTCCTCCGTCGCAGCGCCTGCGATGATGGAAAACGTGAACGCCACGGAGTTGGATCCGCTCGACCGGTCTCTGGTCCAGGCCCTCGCGATCGACGGCCGGGCTCCCTTCAGCCGGCTCGCCGAGGTGCTGGAGGTGTCCGACCAGACCGTCGTACGCCGCTACCGGCGCCTGCGGACCAACGGTCTGGCGCGGGTGGTGGGACTGCCGCTGGGCAGCCGTGTCGGGCTGTTCGAGTCCTGGCTGCGGGTGCAGTGCGCCCCCGACGCGGCGCTCCCGGTGGCGGAGGCGCTCGCCCGCCGCCCGGACATCGCGTGGGTGACCCTGAACTCGGGCGGCACGGAGGTCCACTGCATGACCCGGGCCCGTACCCGCAAGGACCGGGACGTGCTGCTCCTGGAGAAGCTGCCGCGCACCCGCCGGGTGACGGGCATCAGCGCCCACACCATCCTGCGGAAGTTCTTCGGCGGTCCCGACTCCTGGGCGGGTCTGGACGTGCTGCGCCCCGATCAGATCGCCGCACTGCGCCGCCCCTGCCCGTCGCCCGGCCCGGAGCGGGACGCGCCGTACGTCATGGACGCGGCGGAACTCGCGCTGCTCGGGGTGCTGGGCCGGGACGGCCGCGCCGGGTATCCGGAACTGGCGCGTGCGTCGGGCCTGTCGGAGTCCACGGCCCGGCGCCGGCTGGAGCGGCTGCGCGATCTGCGGGCGGTCTTCTTCGACGTGGAGTTCGTTCCCCTGCTCTTCGGCTACGAGGCGGAGGCGACGCTGGTGCTGACCGTCCCGCCGGCCCGGCTGGCGCAGGTGGGGGCCGCCCTGGCGAGCCACGGCGAGGTGGCGTTCGCGGCGGCCGTGACCGGGGCGGCCTCCCTGATGGCGGTGGTGGCGTGCCGGGACACCGATGCGCTCTACCCCTATCTGACCGAGCGGATCGGCGCGGTGGACGGCGTGGGCCACGTGGAGGTGATTCCGGCCCTGCGCAGCGTCAAGCGGGCCGGGATGCTGGTGGAGGACGGGCGGCTGGTGGACCCGCCGCCCGTCCTCTGAGCCCCGCGGACCCGCGGGGAGTCCCCCGCGGACCGGCGGGCCCGTTCTCGAGGCCCTGCCGCCAGGGCCTACCGCAGGAGCACGCCGCCTCCCGCGTCCGTGTCCACCGGCCCGGCGACCAGACCCAGTTCGGCCGGGGTCGCCAGCAGCGGATGCGCCGGCAGGATCCGTACGGTGTACCCGAAGGGCCCCGTACGGTCGAGGGCGAGCGGGCCCTCGTACAGCCAGCGTCCCTCCAGGTCAGGCCCGCCGGCGGGCTTGAGCGGGAAGGTGCGCGCGCCCTGGATCACGTCCTGCGCGTCGACCCGTCCCGCGACCGCCTGCACCTCCACGTCCTCGGGGGCGAGGGCGTCGAGCGAGACCTGCACGCGCAGGGTGAGGGTGGCGCCGAGTTCGGCGGTGCCGCTCACGGGACCCGAGGCCAGCGCCTCGACGTGCTCGACGGCGAGCTGCGGCCAGGCCGCCCGGACCCGTCCCTTCCACCAGGCGAGGTCCCGCGCCGCGTCCGGGGTCAGGGTGCGGTGGGCGAGCGCGGCCGGCGCGTAGAGCCGCTCCACGTACTCCCGCACCATCCGTCCCGCCAGTACCTTGGGCCCCAGCGAGACGAGGGTGCGCCGGACCATCTCGATCCATCGCACGGGGAGCCCGCCGCTCCCGGCCCGGTCGTAGAACCGGGGCGCGACCCGGCCCTCGATCAGGTCGTAGAGGGCGCCCGCCTCCAGGTCGTCGCGGCGGTCCTCGTCCGAACCGAGACCGTCGGCGGTCGGGATGGCCCAGCCGAAGTCCGGCTCGAACCACTCGTCCCACCAGCCGTCGAGGACGGACAGGTTGAGGCAGCCGTTGAGCGCCGCCTTCATCCCGCTCGTCCCGCACGCCTCCAGCGGGCGCAGCGGGTTGTTGAGCCAGACGTCGCAGCCCGGGTAGAGCTTTTGAGCCATGCCCATGCCGTAGTCGGGCAGGAACACGATGCGGTGGCGCACGCGCGGGTCGTCCGCGAAGCGCACCAGCTCCTGCACGAGGCGCTTCCCGCCGTCGTCGGCCGGGTGCGCCTTGCCCGCGACCACGATCTGTACGGGCCGTTCCGGGTCCAGGAGGAGCCTGCGCAGCCGGTCGGGGTCGCGCAGCATCAGCGTGAGCCGCTTGTACGACGGGACGCGCCGCGCGAAGCCGATCGTCAGCACGTCGGGGTCGAGGACGGAGTCCACCCAGCCCAGCTCGGCGGCTGCGGCCCCGCGCTGGCGCCACGAGGCGCGCAGCCGGTCCCGCACCTCCTGCACCAGCTGTTCGCGCAGGACCCGGCGCACGTCCCAGACGTCCTGGTCGGGGATGTCGGCGACGGCGTCCCAGCGCGGCGAGCCGCCCACGGACAGCGCGTCCTCGGTCCGTCCGGCGCCGATCTGGCGCGCGCCGAGCCGGACGACCTCCGGCGCCACCCAGGTCGGCGCGTGCACCCCGTTGGTGACGGAGGTGATGGGCACGTCGGCGGGGTCGAATCCCGGCCACAGCCCGGCGAACATCTCCCGGCTGACGGCGCCGTGCAGGGTGGAGACGCCGTTGGCCCGCTGGGCGAGGCGCAGCCCCATGACCGCCATGTTGAACACCCCGGGGTCGCCGCCGGGATAGGTCTCGGCGCCGAGCTCCAGGATCCGGTCGACGGGTACGCCGTCCAGTTCCCCGCCGTCCGCGAAGTGGCGGGCGACCAGGGACCGGTCGAAACGGTCGATGCCGGCCGGGACGGGGGTGTGGGTGGTGAAGACGGTTCCGGCGCGCACGGCTTCCACCGCGGCGTCGAAGCCGAGCCCCTGCCGCCCCTCCAGTTCCCTTATGCGCTCGAGGCCCAGGAACCCGGCGTGTCCCTCGTTCGTGTGGAACACCTCGGGGTCGGGATGACCGGTGATCCGGCAGTAGGCCCTGACGGCCCGCACCCCGCCGATCCCGAGCAGCATCTCCTGGAGCAGCCGGTGGTCGCTGCCGCCGCCGTAAAGCCGGTCGGTCACCTCGCGGGCGACGGCGTCGTTGTCCTCGACGTCGGAGTCGAGCAGCAGCAGCGGCACCCGCCCGACGAGGGCCTGCCAGACGTGCGCGTGCAGGGCCCGGCCGCCGGGCAGGCTCAGCGAGACCCGGGCCGGCGTCCCGTCCTCCTCCCGCACCAGGGCGACGGGCAGTTCGTTGGGGTCGAGGACCGGATAGTGCTCCTGTTGCCAGCCGTCCCGGGAGAGCGACTGCCGGAAGTAGCCGTGCCGGTAGAGGAGTCCGACGCCGATGAGGGGCACGCCGAGATCGCTGGCGGCCTTGAGGTGGTCCCCGGCGAGGATCCCGAGCCCGCCGGAGTACTGGGGCAGGGCGGCGGTGATCCCGAACTCGGGCGAGAAGTAGGCGATGGCGGCGGGCAGGTCCGCGGCGGTCTCGTGGCTCTGGTACCACCTCCCGCCGTGGACGTAGTCATCGAGGTCGGCGGCCGCGACGGCGAGCCGGCGCAGGAAGCGCCGGTCTCCCGCCAGCTCGGCGATCCGCGCCGCGGACACGGAGCCGAGCAGCCGGACGGGATCCCCGCCGGCGGCCTGCCAGCCCTCGGGATCGACGGATTGGAAGAGCTCACGGGTCTCTCCGTGCCATGACCACCGCAGATTGCGCGCGAGGTCGGCGAGGGGGGAGAGGGTCTCGGGGAGGACGGGGCGTACGGTGAATCGACGGATAGCCTTCACGCGTTCCACCTTCGCAGGGGATTCCGGATCGAAGCGGCCGCACCACGCGGTGCACCGCGAGCGTCACCCTCGGAAGGCTAGCGCCGCCTCCTCCCCCCGGCCACGGCGTCTCTACCGCCGCTCCACCGCCGGTTGGGTTCCGGGCCACGGACATCCGGTAGTTGTTACGGAGTTGACGAAGCATCGGCGAATGTCGGGCGGGGGCTTGGGGATACCTGTGCGACTACGTACGAGTTGTTAACCGAACACATTGATTGGTCCGGGCTGGAGTGGGCAGGCCTCCCCGGGTAACACGCACGGCACACCCTCCCCCGACCTTCTCCCGCCACCCGAGTGAACGCGGACAGGAGCGGCCATGCCCGCAGCCCAGCCGTCTTCCGAGCGGCTAGAAACAGAGCGAACAGAGCGTGCACTACCAGTCGCCTTACCGGCTGGCCTGTTGTCACCGAGCCCTGCGAACTGCCCCCAGGTGATCCCATCATGATCGGTCGCATTCCCGTGCTGGACGTCCGCCCTGCCGTCGACTGCGGCGTCAGACCCGCCAAGGCGGTCGTGGACGAGGTCTTCGAAATTTCCGCCACCGTGTTCCGCGAGGGACACGACGCCGTGGCCGCACATGTCGTGCTCCGCGATCCGAGCGGGCGGCTGCGGCCCCCCGTGCCCCTGTCCGAGCTCGCTCCCGGCACCGACCGGTGGGGCGCCCGGGTGTCCGCCGACACCGAGGGGAGGTGGACGTACACCGTCGAGGCGTGGAGTGACCCGGTGGCCACCTGGCGGGCCCATGCGGCGATCAAGATCCCCGCCGGCATCGACACGGACCTCACGCTCCTGGAGGGCGCCGAACTGTACGCGCGCGCCGCGGCGAAGATTCCCAAGCGGGACGGCCGCGAGCGCGTGCTCGCGGCCGTCGACGCGATGCGCGACGAGGACCGGGAGGTCGCCGTACGGTACGCGGCCGCCCTCGATCCGCAGGTCGCGGCGACGCTGGCGAAGCGCCCGTTCCGGGAGCTGGTCAGCGCCTCCAAGCCGCTGCCGCTGCTGGTCGAGCGCAAGCGGGCCCTCTTCGGCTCCTGGTACGAGATGTTCCCCCGGTCGGAGGGGGCCGTGCTGGAGCCCGGCGAGGCCCCCGTCAGCGGGACCTTCCGGACGGCCGCCGAGCGGCTGCCGGCCATCGCCGCGATGGGTTTCGACGTGGTCTACCTGCCGCCGGTCCACCCCATCGGGAGCACCTTCCGCAAGGGCCCGAACAACACGCTCTCCGCCGGGAGTTGGGATCCGGGCGTGCCCTGGGCCATCGGTTCCACGGAGGGCGGGCACGACGCCGTCCACCCCGAGCTCGGCACCCTCGAGGACTTCGACGCCTTCGTGGCGAAGGCGCGCGAGCTGCGCATCGAGGTGGCGCTCGACTTCGCCCTGCAGTGCTCCCCGGACCATCCGTGGGTGGAGAAGCACCCGGAGTGGTTCCGCCACCGCGCCGACGGGACGATCGCGTACGCGGAGAACCCGCCGAAGAAGTACCAGGACATCTTCCCGATCCACTTCGACACCGACATGGCCGGCATCGTCGAGGAGACCGTGCGGATCCTGCGGCACTGGATGGACCACGGGGTCCGCATCTTCCGGGTCGACAATCCGCACACCAAGCCGGTGGTCTTCTGGCAGAAGGTGATCGCGGACATCAACAAGTCCGACCCGGACGTGATCTTCCTGGCCGAGGCCTTCACCCGGCCCGCGATGATGCGGGCCCTCGCCTCGATCGGATTCCAGCAGTCCTACACGTACTTCACCTGGCGCAACACCAAGGCCGAGCTAACGGAGTACGTGAGCGAGCTCGCGGACACCCGCTCCGCCTCCGTCATGCGGCCGAACTTCTTCGTCAACACCCCTGACATCCTGCACGCGTACCTTCAGCACGGGGGCCGTCCCGCCTTCGAGGTCCGCGCGGTCCTCGCCGCCACGCTCTCCCCCACCTGGGGGGTCTACGCCGGTTACGAGCTCTGCGAGAACGCTGCCGTCAAGGAGGGCAGCGAGGAGTACCTGAACTCCGAGAAGTACGAGCTGCGGCCGCGCGACTGGGCCGCCGCCGAACGCGAGGGCCGCACGATCGCCCCGCTGATCACCGCGCTGAACCGGATGCGCCGCCGCAACCCCGCCCTCCAGCAGCTTCGTGACATCCATTTCCACCCGACCGACAACGAACACGTGATCGCCTATTCGAAGCACGCCGGAGCCAATTCCGTACTGGTGGTCGTCAACCTCGATCCGCACCACACCCAGGAGGCGACGGTCTCGTTGGACATGCCGGTACTCGGCCTCGACTGGCACGGGTCCCTCGCGGTGCGCGACGAGCTCACCGGCGAGACCTATCACTGGGGCAGGGCGAACTACGTGCGCCTAGAGCCGGGCCGAACGCCCGCGCACGTGTTGGCCGCTCTGCGACCGTCCCCGCCCACCGGAGGGTCACCCACCTCATGATGATCAACGATCCCGTCCACGACACCTTCGAGGACACCCCCGCCAAGGACCGCGATCCCGACTGGTTCAAGCGGGCGGTGTTCTACGAGGTCCTCGTCCGCTCCTTCCACGACAGCAACGGCGACGGCGTAGGTGACCTCAAGGGGCTCACCGCCAAACTGGACTACCTCCAGTGGCTCGGCGTCGACTGTCTCTGGCTCCCGCCGTTCTTCGCCTCACCCCTGCGCGACGGAGGCTACGACGTCTCCGACTACACCTCGGTACTGCCCGAGTTCGGCGACCTCGCCGACTTCGTGGAGTTCGTGGACGCGGCGCACACCCGCGGCATGCGGGTGATCATCGACTTCGTCATGAACCACACGAGTGACCAGCACGAGTGGTTCCAGCAGTCCCGCAAGGACCCCGACGGGCCCTACGGCGACTACTACATGTGGGCCGACAACGACAAGCAGTACCAGGACGCCCGCATCATCTTCATCGACACCGAGACCTCGAACTGGACGTACGACCCGGTCCGCAAGCAGTACTACTGGCACCGGTTCTTCTCCCACCAGCCGGACCTCAACTACGAGAACCCGGCCGTCGTGGAGGAGATCGTCTCCGCGCTGCGCTTCTGGCTCGACCTCGGCATCGACGGCTTCCGCCTCGACGCCGTGCCCTACCTGTACGCGGAGGAGGGCACCAACTGCGAGAACCTGCCGCGCACCCACAGCCTCCTCAAGCGGGTCCGCGCCGAGATCGACGCGCACTACCCGGACACCGTGCTGCTCGCCGAGGCCAACCAGTGGCCCGAGGACGTCGTCGACTACTTCGGGGACTTCGCCAAGGGCGGGGACGAGTGCCACATGGCCTTCCACTTCCCCGTCATGCCGCGCATCTTCATGGCCGTGCGCAGGGAGTCCCGTTACCCGGTCTCGGAAATCCTGGCCAAGACCCCGGCGATCCCGGACCGCTGCCAGTGGGGCATCTTCCTGCGCAACCACGACGAGCTCACCCTCGAGATGGTCACGGACGAAGAGCGCGACTACATGTACTCCGAGTACGCCAAGGACCCCCGCATGCGGGCCAACATCGGCATCAGACGCCGGCTGGCCCCACTGCTGGACAACGACCGCAACCAGATGGAGCTGTTCACGGCCCTGCTGCTGTCGCTGCCCGGTTCGCCGGTCCTGTACTACGGCGACGAGATCGGCATGGGCGACAACATCTGGCTCGGTGACCGCGACGGCGTGCGCACGCCGATGCAGTGGACCCCCGACCGCAACGCCGGTTTCTCCTCGTGCGATCCGGGCAGGCTGAACTTGCCGGTCATCATGGACCCGGTCCACGGGTACCAGGTCACCAACGTCGAGGCGGCCATGGCGTCGCCCTCCTCGCTGCTGCACTGGACCCGCCGGCTGATCGAGGTACGCAAGGCGAACCCGGCGTTCGGGCTCGGCTCCTACACCGAACTGCCCTCGTCCAACCCGGCGGTGCTCGCCTTCCTCCGGGAGTTCGGGGACGACCTGGTGCTGTGCGTGCACAACTTCTCGCGCTTCGCACAGCCCACCGAGCTCGATCTCCGGTCGTTCGACGGGCGCGTCCCGGTGGAGCTGACGGGTGACGTGCGCTTCCCGCCGATCGGCCAGTGGCCGTACCTGCTGACCCTGGCGGGACACGGCTTCTACTGGTTCCGTCTGCGCACCGAGTAGAGACCGGACCCGGGGGCGGGCGCGGCGAATGGGTCAACCGCCCGCCCCTGTAAGGACCCATCTGACCCGACACTCGCACACACCGGAGAAGCAACAACCGCGATCCGGGACACTCTGCGCATTCTGTGACGGCCCGGGGAAAGGACGCGACGCCATGTCGGAGGCTGCATCCGCCCGGGATCGGCTCACCGCCGACCGGGTCACCGGACTCGGCCCACTGGAGCCGATGCTGAGGGCCTGGCTGCCCGCACAGCGCTGGTTCGCGGGCAAGAGCCGTGAGATCGGACGGCTGAGGACGGTCTCGGCGGCCGAACTGCTGCCGCCCGGGTCCACACCCGGACTGCTCCACCTGCTGCTGGACGTGGACGGGGACTGCTACCAGCTGCTGCTCGGGATCCGCCCGAGCCCGCTGCCGCCCGCGCTCGCGCCCGCGCTGATCGGCCGCGCCGAGCGGGGCCCGTACGCCGGCCAGTCGGTCTACGAGGGACTGGGCGACCCCCGGCTCGCCTCGCTGCTGCTGGAGCGGCTGCGCTCCCCCGGCAGGCTCGGCCCGCTCCGCTTCGACCGGGACCCGGACGCGGTGATCCCCGAGGGGCCGGCGCCCCGGCCGCTGTCCGGCGAGCAGACCAACTCCTCCATGATCTACGGGGATTCCCACATCCTGAAGGTGTTCAGACGAGTCGGCCCCGGGGTCAATCCCGACCTGGAGCTGCCCAGGGCCCTGGCCGCGGCCGGCTGTGTCCGGGTCCCGGCGCCGGTCGCCTGGTACGAGGCCGACCTGCCCGGATCCGAGCCGCTGACCCTGGGCGTCCTGCAGCCGTACCTGCGGGGCTCCGACGACGGCTGGCAGCTCGCGCTGCACCGGCTGCGCTCCGGGGCCGACTTCACCGCCGAGGCGCACGCGCTGGGCCGGGCCACCGCCGAGGTGCACAGCGCGCTGGCCGGGGCCCTGCCCACCGTCGCGCTGGGTCCGGAGCAGACGGCCCGGCTGGCCGCCGGGATGACGGCGCGGCTCGCCGCCACCGCCCGCGAGGTGCCCGCGCTGCGGCCCTACGAGGCGGGGCTGCGCGGCGCCTTCGACGCCCTGGCCGCCTCCCGCGGGGCCGGGGTGCCCGCCCAGCGGATCCACGGGGACCTGCACCTGGGGCAGACCCTGCGCACCGTGGACGGCAGTTGGGCGATCATCGACTTCGAGGGCGAACCGGCCCGGCCGCTGGCCGACCGCCGCCGTCCGGAACCGGCCGTGCGGGACATCGCCGGGATGCTCCGCTCCTTCGACTACGCCGCCCGCTCGCACCGGCCGTTCGCCCCCGCCTGGGCGGACGCCTGCCGGGCCGCCTTCTGCGAGGGCTACGCCCGCACCACCGGGCGCGACCCGCGCGAGGACCCCGTACTCCTGCGCGCCTACGAGACCGACAAGGCGGTGTACGAGGCCCGCTACGAGTCGCGGCACCGCCCCGACTGGCTGCACGTGCCGATGGCGGCGATCCGGCGGCTGTCCGAGCCGCAGCGTCCCCCCGTCCACCGCACCCAGTCCCCCGCCCCCGGCTCCCGCACCCCCCACCCGAAGCCCCCGAGGAGGCCGCTCGCGTGAGCGCCGCACGACAGCCGTCACCGACCGTCCGCGACGAAGCCGCTGTCCCCGTCACCGGCCCCGCCTCCGACCCCGCCCCGGAGGCGCCGGCGAAGAAGACCCGCGCCCCACGGGCCCGCCGGGCCGCCCCGCCCCGCGGGGTGCGGCCGGCGCCCGCGCTCGGCGCCGAGGAACGGGCCCGGCTGCTGGAGGGCCGCCATCACGACCCGCACGGGGTGCTCGGCGCACACACCCGGCGGGGCGGGGTCTGCTTCCGGATGCTGCGCCCTTACGCGAAGGCGGTCACCATCCTCGCCAAGGGGCTGCGGGCCGAGCTCCTCGACGAGGGCGACGGGCTGTTCTCCGGGCTGCTTCCCCTGGCGGAGGTGCCCGACTACCGGCTGCTGGTGACGTACGACGGCGACGAGGTGGAGGTCCACGACCCCTACCGTTTCCTGCCGGCACTCGGCGAGCTCGACCTGCACCTGATCGGCGAGGGCCGGCACGAGGAGCTGTGGAAGGCGCTGGGCGCGGAGCCGATGGAGCACCAGGGCGTGGCCGGCACCCGTTTCACGGTGTGGGCCCCGAACGCCCAGGGCGTGCGGGTCAGCGGGGACTTCTCGTACTGGGACTCGGTCGCCTTTCCGATGCGCTCGCTCGGCTCGACCGGCGTGTGGGAGCTGTTCCTGCCGGGCGTCGGCGAGGGGACGCTGTACAAGTACGACATCACGCGCCCGGACGGCTCGCACACCCTGCGCGCGGACCCGATGGCCCGGCACACGGAGGTCCCGCCGGCCACCGCCTCGGTGGTGACGGCCTCCCGGTACGTCTGGCAGGACGACGCGTGGATGGCCGCGCGCGGGGCCGTCCCGCCGCACGCATCCCCCTTCTCCGTGTACGAGCTGCACCTGACGTCCTGGCGGCCCGGCCTGTCCTACCGGCAGCTGGCCGAGCAGCTCCCCGCCTACGTCACGGAGCTCGGCTTCACGCACGTGGAGTTCATGCCGGTCGCCGAGCACCCCTTCGGCGGCTCGTGGGGCTACCAGGTCACCGGCTTCTACGCGCCGACCTCCCGGATGGGCGGCCCGGACGACTTCCGCTTCCTGGTGGACGCGCTGCACCGGGCCGGGATCGGGGTGATCGTCGACTGGGTGCCGGCGCACTTCCCGCGCGACGACTGGGCGCTCGCCGAGTTCGACGGGCGGCCGCTGTACGAGCACCACGACCCGCAGCGGGCCGCGCACCCGGACTGGGGGACGCTGGAGTTCGACTACGGGCGCCGGGAGGTCAGGAACTTCCTCGTCGCCAACGCCGTCTTCTGGTGCCAGGAGTTCCACGTCGACGGGCTGCGCGTGGACGCGGTGGCCTCCATGCTCTACCTCGACTACTCGCGCGCCGAGGGCGAGTGGACGCCCAACGAGCACGGCGGGCGGGAGAACCTGGACGCGGTGGCGATGCTCCAGGAGATGAACGCGACCGTCTACCGGCGCTGCCCGGGCGTGGTGACGATCGCCGAGGAGTCCACCGCGTGGCCCGGCGTCACCCGGCCCACGGACGGCGGGGGCCTCGGCTTCGGCCTGAAGTGGAACATGGGCTGGATGCACGACACGCTGCGCTACGCCTCGAAGGAGTCGGTGCACCGCAAGTACCACCACCACGACATGACCTTCGGGATGATCTACGCGTTCAGCGAGAACTACGTGCTGCCCATCTCGCACGACGAGGTGGTGCACGGCAAGGGCTCGCTGGTGTCGAAGATGCCCGGGGACTGGTGGCAGCAGCGGGCCGCGCACCGGGCGTACCTGGGCTTCATGTGGGCCCACCCCGGCAAGCAACTGCTCTTCATGGGGCAGGAGTTCGCGCAGGGCTCGGAGTGGTCCGAGAGGTACGGGCCGGACTGGTGGCTGCTGGACTCCTCGTACGCGGCGGCCGGCGACCACCTGGGCGTCCGCAGCCTCGTGGGCGACCTGAACCACACCTACCGGGCGGCGCCCGCCCTGTGGGAGCGGGACACCGTGCCGGAGGGCTTCGCGTGGGTCGAGGCGGACGCGGCGGAGGACAACGTCTTCGCGTTCCTGCGGTTCGCGCAGGACGGCTCGCCCCTCCTGTGCGTCTCGAACTTCTCGCCGGTGGTCCGGCACGGGTACCGGCTCGGGGTCCCGGAGGAGGTGGTCCAGTGGCGGGAGGTGCTCAACACCGACCGGGAGGCCTACGGGGGCAGCGGCGTCCACCACGCGCGGCCGCTGCGGCCCGAACCGGTTCCCGCGCAGGGGCGGCCCTCGAGCCTGCGCCTGACGCTGCCGCCGCTGGCGACGCTCTGGTTCAGGCCGACGCCGCGGGCGTAGCCCCGGCCGCGGGCGTAGCCGCTCCGGCGGCCACGCCCGCCGCCAGCACGTCCTCCAGCTCCTGGAGCAGCCGCCGTTTGGCGCGGGCGCCGACCATCTGCCGGACGGGCTCGCCGTCCCGGAAGACGAGCAGGGTCGGCATGGACAGCACCCCGTAGCGCGCGGGCGTCGCGGGGTTGCGGTCCGCGTCGATCTGCACCACCTTGAGCCGGCCGGCCTCCTCGGCGGCGATCGCGGACAGTACGGGCGCCAGCTGGCGGCACGGGCCGCACCAGTCCGCGGTGAACTCCACCAGCACGGGCCGGCCGCGCTCGGCCAGCACCTCCGCCTCGAAGTCGGCGTCGGTCACTTCGGTCACTTCGGTCACACCGTGAGCCTTCATGGTCCTCTCCCTCTCGTCTCGACCGGTCAGCCGGTCAGTTCGCACCGGGGCCGGGCGGCCTCCGCTTCGGCGAGCTGGCCCGCCACCTGGTCGCGTACGCCGGTGAGCCGGCCGATCAGGCCGTCCAGCTCGGCGAGCTTGCGCCGGTAGACGGCCAGCGAGGCCGGGCAGGAGTCGCCGGCCGGATGCCCGGCCCGCAGGCACTCCACGAAGGGGCGCGTCTCCTCCAGGTCGAAGCCGAAGTCCCGGAGCGTGCGGATCTCGTGGAGCAGCCGCAGGTCTTCCTCGCCGTAGGTGCGGTAGCCGTTGCCGTCGCGCCGCGCGGGCAGCAGTCCCCGTGCTTCGTAGTACCGGAGCGTCCGCGTGCTGGTGCCCGCCCGCTCGGCCAGTTCGCCGATTCGCATGGCCCGACCGTAATCCTTGACGTCGGCGTCAAGGCAAGAACGTGGTGGGCGCGGGCGGCGCGGAGGGGTGCGGAAGGGAGGCCCCCGCCACCCCCGTGGGCGGGGGCCTCTCCCCGGAGCACGTATCGGCCGGGTGGCCGGTTCAGGCCGGTGGATCCGTGTGAGGGGGATCACGCGCGGGGGTGTCGCCGGGGGCGGCCGGAAACGTACGCTGGGAAATGGATCACGACCCGATCCGATTACCGGACAGTCGCAGAGAAAGCGGACCAAAGCCCTTAACTCCATAGGACGTTCCTACGAGTTATGGGCTTGTTTGATTGGTCTGTAGTCGCCGCAGCTCGGCCACTCCTACGGTGTGGCGTGTGCACTCCAGCCCACCTTTCAATGCCCCCGCCGCGCGTCGTCTGCGCGCGGCCCTGGGCATGGCTCCCGGTCATGTCGCCTATGGCCTGCGCGCCCAGTACGGACTGCTCGTCACGCCCGAGACCGTGATGGCCTGGGAACGGGGCGAGATCTCGCCCGGCTCCGCCGAGCTCACGGCCCTCGCGGGCGTGCTCTGGTGCTCACCCGGCGAACTGCTCGCCGAGCCGGTCACCCTGCGCGAGCACCGGATCTCCAGGGGGCTGGCCGCCGAGGACCTGGCCCGGCGGATCGGCGTGGAGGCCGGCGCCTACCAGAAGATGGAGGACGCCGGCCGCTGGAAGGGCAACGAGCGCCAGTCCGCCGCCCTCGCGACGGCGCTCGGGCTGACCCTGGCCCAGTTCGTGACGGCGACCGGCAAGCACGAGGAGCTCGCGGACCTGCTGCGCAGCGCGGTGACCACGCGGTGGCAGGCGTACGTCAAGCCGCTGTCCAAGCTGCTGCCCGTGCCGAAGGCCCACCTGGAGCGGGTGCTGGAGCGGCTGCACGGCGACTACCAGTCGAAGATGGTGGCGACCCTCAGCTGGGGCGGCGGTGTGGGCGAGGCGGGGACCGGGGACGCGGGGCGCGAGTTCCTCGCGGACATCGTGGAGCACTTCTGGTACGTCGCGGGCGGTGCGGCGTAGGTCACGTCCCGCGGCCCGGCCCCTACGGCGAACGGCCCCGGCGCGTCCGCACGAGGACCGCGCCGGGGCCGTTCGGCCGGCGGAGTCGGGAGGAAGGTCCCTGCCGGACGGGGCCGTAGGACCCGCCGGCAGGGCGGGCCGGCGGGTGGCGGCCCCCGGCCGGCGGTCCTAGAAGACCGACTCGGCCTCGTACATGCGGTCCTCGGGGACGGTCTTCAGCTCGGTGACGGCCTCGGCCAGCGGGGCCATCACGATGTCGGTGCCGCGCAGGGCCGTCATGTTGCCGAAGTCGCCGCGGTGGGTGGCCTCGACGGCGTGCCAGCCGAAGCGGGTCGCGAGGACCCGGTCGTAGGCGGTGGGGGTACCGCCGCGCTGGACGTGGCCGAGGATGACCGGGCGGGCCTCCTTGCCCAGGCGCCGTTCCAGTTCGACCGCGAGGCGGTTGCCGATGCCGGCGAAGCGCTCGTGGCCGTACGCGTCGATCGCGCCCTTCTCGTACGGCATGGAGCCCTCGGCCGGGTGCGCGCCCTCCGCGACGCAGATGACGGCGAACTTCTTGCCGCGGGAGAACCGCTCCTCCACCATCTTCACCAGGGCGTCGACCTCGAACTGGCGCTCCGGCAGGCAGATCCCGTGGGCGCCGCCGGCCATTCCGGACTCCAGGGCGATCCAGCCCGCGTGGCGGCCCATGACCTCGACGACCATGACGCGCTGGTGCGACTCGGCGGTGGTCTTGAGGCGGTCGATGGCCTCGGTGGCGACCATGACGGCGGTGTCGAAGCCGAAGGTGCGGTCGGTGGAGGAGATGTCGTTGTCGATCGTCTTCGGCACGCCGACGACGGGCATGCCCGCTTCCGACAGCATCCGGGCGGCGGTCAGGGTGCCCTCGCCGCCGATCGGGATCAGGGCGTCGATACCGTAGCGCTTCGCCAATTCGGCGGCGTTCTCGGCCGCTTCGTGCAGACGCGCGCGCTCCATCCGGGCTGAACCGAGAATCGTGCCGCCCCGGGCGAGAATGCCGCTGACGGCATTGATGTCGAGGGGGCGGAAGTTTCCGTCCAGGAGGCCCTTGAAGCCGTCTTCGAAACCGATGACCTCGTCCCCGTGCCCGACCACGGCGCGGTGTACGACCGACCGGATGACAGCGTTCAGGCCCGGGCAGTCGCCGCCTGCGGTGAGAACTCCGATACGCATCGTGCTGTGTCTCCTGCTCCTGGTCGTACCCGGCCGTCCGCGTGCGGGCGGGCGGACGTACATATGAAGGGCGTATTGATGAAGCGTGTCCGATTGTTCCACGCTCACGGGGGGACGCGCGCTCCGCGACCCTCTGCGGGAGGGGTGCCCACAGGGCCTTTCGACCCCTCCGGACAGGGCTTTTTCCCGGGGGGCGTCCTGTCGATCCACGGAGGTATCGTCGAGAGGTCAAGCCCACACTAACCGGGACATCCGGCTCGGAGATCCGCCCCGCGGCGGCGAGGATCGCGGTGGGCCGCACCGACATTCACACGATTGGGACGGAGACCACGCGTGACGCGCAGCGTGTACGTGACCGGTATCGAGCGGGGGGACGGCCGGCAGGTCGTCGAGCTGGGGATCATGGAGCTCCTGACCCGCCAGACGGGCCGGGTCGGCGTCTACCGCCCCTTGCTGCACGACGGGCCCGACCGGCTCTTCGACCTCCTCAAGGGCCGCTACCGGATCGACCAGGACGCCTCGACCGCCTTCGGGATGGAATACCAGGAAGCCTCCGTCATCCTGGCCGAGAAGGGCACCGACGAGCTGGTCTCCCAGCTCGTCGGCCGCTACCACCGGGTGGCCCGTGACTACGAGGTCATGCTGGTCCTCGGCACCGACTACGCCGACACCAACCTCCCCGACGAGCTGGCGCTCAACGCCCGCCTCGCCAACGAGCTGGGCGCCCTGGTCGTCCCCGTCGTGGGCGCCACCCGGCACGACGCCGATGCCGTGCGCGCCGAGGCCCGCAACGCGTACCGCGCGTACGAGGCGCTGGGCTGCCGCGTGGGCGCGATGGTCGTCAACCGGGTGGCCGCCGAGGACCGCGACGTGATAGCCGAGCGGCTCGCGGCCCGGCTGCCCGTCCCCTGCTACGTGCTGCCGGACGACAAGCACCTGTCCGCACCGACCGTCGCCCAGATCACCCAGGCGCTCGGCGGGGAGGTGCTCCTCGGCGACGAGGCCGGGCTCGCCCGCGACGCCCTGGACTTCGTCTTCGGCGGGGCCATGCTGCCGAACTTCCTCAACGCCCTGACCCCCGGCTGTCTGGTCGTCACCCCCGGGGACCGCTCCGACCTGGTGATCGGCGCGCTCGCCGCGCACACCTCCGGCACCCCGCCGATCGCCGGCGTGCTGCTGACGCTGAACGAGCGGCCCACCCCGGACATCCTGACGCTGGCTTCGAAGCTGGCTCCCGGCACGCCGGTCGTCTCGGTGGCCGGCAACAGCTTCCCGACGGCCGCGGAACTCTTCTCGCTGCAGAGCCGCCTGAACTCCGCGACCCCGCGCAAGCTGGAGACCGCGCTCGGCCTGTTCGAACGCCACGTGGACACCGCCGAGCTGCGCCAGGTGCTGTCGGTGGCCCGCTCCGAGCGCGTCACGCCGATGATGTTCGAACACGAGCTGCTGGAGCGGGCCCGCTCGGAGCGCCGCCGCGTGGTCCTCCCGGAGGGCGCCGAGGAGCGCGTGCTGCGCGCCGCGGACGTGGTGCTGCGCCGCGGGGTCTGCGACCTCACCCTGCTGGGCGAGGAGCCGGTGATCCTGAAGAAGGCCGCCGACCTGGGGATCGACATCTCGGGCGCCCAGCTCATCGACCCGGCGACCTCCCCGCTGCGGGAACGCTTCGCCGAGTACTACGCCACGGCCCGCGCCCACAAGGGCATGACGGTCGAGCTGGCCAACGACGTGGTCACCGACGTCAACTACTTCGGAACGCTGATGGTCCAGGAGGGCCTGGCCGACGGCATGGTCTCCGGTTCGGTGCACTCCACCGCCGCCACGATCCGCCCGGCGTTCGAGATCATCAAGACCAAGCCCGACGCGTCCATCGTCTCCTCGGTCTTCTTCATGTGCCTGGCCGACAAGGTCCTCGCGTACGGGGACTGCGCCGTCAACCCGGACCCCAACGCCGAGCAGCTCGCCGACATCGCCATCCAGTCGGCGACGACCGCCGCCGCCTTCGGGCTGGAGCCGCGGATCGCGATGCTCTCGTACTCGACCGGCACCTCCGGCACGGGCGCCGACGTGGACAAGGTCCGCAAGGCCACCGAGCTCGTCCGCGCGCAGCGCCCCGACCTGCTGATCGAGGGCCCGATCCAGTACGACGCCGCCGTGGAGCCCTCGGTCGCCGCGACGAAGCTCCCCGGGTCCGAGGTGGCCGGCCGCGCGACCGTGCTGATCTTCCCGGACCTGAACACGGGCAACAACACGTACAAGGCCGTGCAGCGCTCGGCCGGCGCCGTGGCGGTCGGTCCCGTCCTGCAGGGTCTGCGCAAGCCGGTCAACGACCTCTCGCGCGGCGCCCTGGTCCAGGACATCGTCACCACCGTGGCCATCACCGCCATCCAGGCGCAGGGCGCGCCGGCCCCCACCGCCTGAGCTCTTCCCCCGAGCCCCCACCGCAAAGGAAAGACCCCCATCGTGACCGCATCGCGCGTACTCGTCCTCAACTCCGGCTCCTCGTCGGTGAAGTACCAGCTGCTCGACATGGCGGACTCCTCCCGTCTGGCGGCCGGCCTGGTCGAGCGCATCGGCGAGGAGACCTCCCGGCTCACGCACGAACCGTTCACCGGCGGGGCCCCGGACGGCGCCGGCGCCCAGCGCGAGCGGGCCGGGCGGATCGCGGACCACGGGCAGGCGCTGCGGGCCGTGGCCGAGGAGCTCGCCGCCGACGGGCTGGGACTGGACTCCCCCGAACTGGCCGCCGTGGGCCACCGGGTGGTGCACGGCGGGACCAAGTTCACGCACCCGACGCTGATCGACGACGCGGTGCTGGCCGAGATCCGCGCCCTGATCCCGCTGGCGCCGCTGCACAACCCGGCGAACGTGACCGGCATCGAGGTGGCGCGCGAGCTGCGCCCGGACCTTCCTCAGGTGGCCGTCTTCGACACGGCCTTCCACTCGACGATGCCGGAGCACGTGGCCCGGTACGCGATCGACGCGGCCACGGCGGACAAGTACTCCATCCGGCGGTACGGGTTCCACGGCACCTCGCACGCGTACGTCGCCCGCGCCACGGCCGCGCTCCTCGGCGAGCCCGAGGAGGACGTGAACGTGATCGTGCTCCACCTGGGCAACGGGGCCTCGGCCTCGGCCGTGCGCGGCGGTGTCTGCGTGGAGACGTCCATGGGCCTGACCCCGCTGGAAGGGCTGGTCATGGGCACCCGCTCCGGCGACATCGACCCGGCGGTCGTCTTCCACCTGGCGCGCGTGGGCGGCATGCCCATCGACGAGATCGATTCGCTCCTGAACAAGAAGAGCGGTCTGCTGGGTCTGTGCGGCGACAACGACATGCGCGAGGTGCAGCGGCGGGCGCAGGAGGGCGATGCCCCGGCGCGCCTGGCACTGGCCTCGTACGTCCACCGGCTGAAGAAGTACATCGGTGCCTATACGGCCGTCCTGGGCCGTGTGGACGCGGTGGCCTTCACGGCCGGTGTCGGCGAGAACTCCTCCTCCATCCGGGAGATGGCCCTGGCCGGGCTGGAGGAGCTGGGTCTGGCCCTGGACCCGGAGGCCAACGCGGCGCGGTCCTCCGCGCCGCGCCTGGTGTCCGCGGAGCATGGCCGGGTGGCCGTGGCCGTGGTCCCGACCGACGAGGAACTGGAGATCGCCAGCCAGACGTACGCGCTGGTTACTCGCTAGTCACTTTGGACTTTCCACCAGACGGAATATTCCACTGCGAAACAAACCGATAGGATCCGCTCCATGCGCCGTTCCAAAATCGTCTGCACCCTGGGCCCCGCCGTCGACTCCTACGAGCAGCTGAAAGCGCTCGTGGAGGCCGGTATGAACGTGGCCCGATTCAACTTCAGCCACGGCTCCCAGGCAGAACACCAGGAGCGGTACGACCGCGTCCGGAAGGTCTCCGGGGACACCGGGCGGGCGGTGGGCGTCCTCGCCGACCTCCAGGGCCCGAAGATCCGTCTGGAAACCTTCGCCGAGGGTCCCGTCGAACTCGTCCGCGGTGACGAGTTCACCATCACCACCGACGACGTCCCCGGTGACAAGTCGATCTGCGGCACGACCTACAAGGGCCTGCCGGGCGACGTCTCCAAGGGCGACCAGATCCTGATCAACGACGGCAACGTCGAGCTCCGGGTGACCGAGGTCGACGGGCCCCAGGTCAGGACCATCGTCATCGAGGGCGGTGTCATCTCGGACCACAAGGGCATCAACCTGCCGGGTGCCGCCGTCAACGTCCCCGCCCTGTCGGAGAAGGACGTCGACGACCTCCGCTTCGCCCTGCGGATGGGCTGCGACATGGTCGCCCTCTCCTTCGTGCGGGACGCCGACGACGTCAAGGACGTCCACAAGGTCATGGACGAGGTGGGCCGCCGGGTGCCCGTCATCGCCAAGGTCGAGAAGCCGCAGGCCGTCGCCAACATGGAGGGCGTCGTAGCCGCCTTCGACGCGGTCATGGTGGCCCGTGGCGACCTGGCCGTGGAGTACCCGCTGGAGAAGGTCCCGATGGTGCAGAAGCGCCTCGTGGAGCTCTGCCGCCGCAACGCCAAGCCGGTGATCGTCGCGACCCAGATGATGGAGTCGATGATCACCAACTCCCGCCCGACGCGCGCGGAGGCCTCCGACGTGGCCAACGCGATCCTCGACGGTGCGGACGCGGTCATGCTGTCGGCCGAGTCCTCGGTGGGTGCCTACCCGATCGAGACCGTCAAGACGATGTCGAAGATCGTCGAGGCGGCCGAGGAGGAGCTCCTGTCCAAGGGCCTCCAGCCGCTGGTCCCCGGCAAGAAGCCCCGCACCCAGGGCGGCTCCGTGGCCCGCGCGGCCTGCGAGATCGCCGACTTCCTCGGCGCGAAGTCGCTCGTCGCCTTCACCCAGTCCGGCGACACCGCCCGCCGGCTCTCGCGCTACCGCACGATCCAGCCGATCCTCGCCTTCACCACCGACGAGGGCACCCGCAACCAGCTCACCCTGAGCTGGGGCGTCGAGTCGTACGTGGTCCCGCACGTGGACAACACCGACGCGATGGTCGACCTCGTGGACGCGGAGCTGCTCAAGCTCAACCGCCACAACCAGGGCGACATCATGATCATCACCGCCGGCTCGCCCCCCGGCGTCCCGGGCACGACCAACATGGTCCGCGTCCACCACCTGGGCGGCGACACCCGCGACTGACGTCGCCCGCACCGCCGTGTGAACTCTGCCGCGCAGAGACCGAGGGCGGCGCCACGGATCCCTCACGGATCCGGGGCGCCGCCCTCGGCGTCTCCCCGTGCGTCACGGCCCCGCCCCGCATCCTGCCCGGTGGACGGCGAACGGCCCGCCCCCCCTTCGCAGGGGGGCGGGCCGCCGGCCACGGACCTGGGTGCTCGCCCGGCGGGAGCCGCTACTCCGCCGGGCCGATGTAGTTCTTGAGGCCCGGTACGGTCAGCGTGCCGCCGAACTGGCCGGCCTGGACGACCTTGGCGTTCGTGAAGAACGCGAAGGGAACGTTCAGGGGCGGCGGGCTGTTCGGGCTGAACTCGATCGGGATCAGGCCGAACAGATTGCCCTTGAGGCTCTCGGTGTACATCGTCACCTTGGCGCCGCGGATCTTCGACGTGGAACCCGGACGGGACTTCAGGTGCGCGACCTGCTGGCCCGTGCCGACCGTCTGGTACAGGTCCTTGATGTCCAGCGAGTCCGCCGTGAACTTCAGGACCGTCTTGGTCTTGCCGCCCGCCGTCTTCACCTCGACGATGCCCTCGTAGTCGAGGCCGTAGAGGGTCAGCAGCGAGCTGTCCAGGTACCAGGGCTCGTCCGGGAGCAGCGGGATGCCCTGCTCCACTTCGGCGTCGGCCAGCGCCTTGGCGTCGTAGGTCGGGCAGGGGAAGGGTTCCTTCCCGTCCGCGTCCTTCTCGTCCTCGGCCTTCTCCTCGGCGGCCTTCTCGTCCGCCGCCTTCTTGTCGGCGGCCTTCTTGTCCGCCGCCTTCTTGTCGGCCTCGGCCTTGGCGCCCGTCTCGTCCTTCGGGGTGGCCGCGGTGTCCTTGACCTCCTCGGAGAGCTCCGAGACCTCGGCCCCGGCCGTCTTCGCGGCCTCGCGGATCGCGTCCGCCGCCGGGTCCGGGGCGGGAGCAGCGGGTGCCGGCTTGTCGGCCGTCTTCCCGGCGGGCGGGGTGACCGCGGCCTGGAGGGGCTTGCCGAGCTCGTCGAAGAAGCCCTTGACCGCGGCGCCCACACCCAGCGGGTCCAGCGGGTTCGCGGCCTTGGCCTCCGCCGGGGCGGGGGCCGCCTGCTTCTCGGCGGGCTTGGCGGGCGTCTCGGCCGGCTTCGCCGCCTCCTTGGACGCGGAGGGGCTCGCGGTCGGCGAGGGCACCGCGGTGGGCGACTTGCCCGGCGACGGTTCCGTCTTCTTCGAAGGGGTCTTCGACGGTGACGAGGACGGGGAAGCCGACTCCGCGGGCTCGTCGGACCGCGTCACACACGGTCCGGGCGCGAAGGGGATCTCCTTGTCGTCGGCCACGGCCAGCTTCGGCGCCATGCTCATGCCCACGAAGACCGCCGTGGGCATGGCTGCCAGCGCCATCGTCTTGCCGACGGGTATCTGGAACTTGGTCAGCAGCGACTTCCTGGGCGCCGCGTGGCGCGGGCCCTTCTTCTCACGGGACTCCGCACCTGGGGTCACACCCCGCTGCGTCTCGTCACCCCGCACTGTTCCTCCCGCCATCGGCGTGGGCAGTCGTCTCGCTCGCGTATGCCGTTTCCGTCTCACGGGGGCCGGGTACGCCATGGAACCCACCCGCCATCGCGTCCGTCATGCCCGGGTCCACGGCCTGCGCCGTACCCCGGTCGCCCGATGCGTCCGTCTCGTCCTGCTCCGGCCTGGCCGGCACCCAGGCGAGCGCGAGACCCCCGCCGACCATGGCGAGGACGAAGCCCAGGCCGAAACCACCGAGGTTGGACACCGGCAGGGACACCAGCGCCAGCAGGATCGAGGCGACCCCGGCGAAGATGCGTACGCCCTGCTGGAACCAGAGGGTCAGGCCCAGCGTGATCAGCAGGATGCCGATGATGAGCGAACCGGCACCGGCCGTCGTCGCCATCGCGATGGTGACGTTGCCGAGCCGAAGGTCCGCGTACGGGAAGTACGCGATCGGAAGACCACCGAGGAGCGTGAACAGACCTGCCCAGAAGGGACGGCGACCGCTCCAGCCGTGGAAGCGGTAATACACCAAGGTGAGCCAAGCGTCGTCTTCGGCGCGCACGTAAGCCGGGGCCTGGGGGTTCATGGACAACAGCTCCCTGGAAACGGGTGGTACTGAGAACTATGTGGAGCCCGGACGGGCGGGCGACGGCGACGGCCGCCGTCACCGCCCGCCCGTCCGGTTACGCACCCGGGACGATTACTGCCCGTCCTGGTAGCAGGGCTGGTCGCCACCCATGAGGCGCAGCTTGAGGTCGGGCAGCTTGAAGGTGCCCGCCGTCGTCGCCCACGCCTTCTGGCGCACGTTGGACAGCACCGCGCGGTCCGCACGCTGCGAGAACGCGTAGGGGCTGGCAACCGTACCGGCCTGCGGCTTGGTCTTGTGGCTCGCGTCGCCGACGGCGACACCGATATCCAGGTTGGTGAACTCGGCGTCGGTGTCGAGCTCCGCAACATCGAGGTAGATGTTGTCGGCCACCGCGGGCTTGCCCGCCTTGGTGCCCGTCTGGAGCTTCATCGTGATGTTGCCGAGCGGGGTCGGCGTCACCAGCGACTGGCACATGTTGGTGATCTCGGCGTGGCTGAACCCGGAGATGGTGACCGGGTGGTGCGCCGCGGCACCCGTCTTGAGGTCGTGACCCTCGGCGACGCCGCCGTACTGGATCAGGTTCTGGCCGTCGAGCTTGTCGGCCGAAACCTTGAAGTCCTGGCCGGACACGGCGAACGAGGCCGCGAGGGCACCCTGCGCCAGGCCGACACCGACCACGGCCGTGGCCGCGATGCTCGGCACCATGACGAGCGCGAAGCGCTTCCATCTGGTCCCGCCACGAATCTGAGAACTCATTACGTTCCTCCTTCTCGGACGTACATCTCCGGTCCGGGCGGTGCCCGTCCTGGGATGGGAGAAGTGCTACGTCCTCGGGAAGGAGCGCGCGCTGCCGGGCGGCGGCACAGCCGCTTCCCGTACACCGGCGATCACCCCCGAGCGACAACCACTTGGCCACGCGTTCGCGCAACCTCGAGGACAGGCCCCGCCGTGTGACGGAGACCCCCCTGTCCCACGGCCGGTGCCACTGCCACCGGCCGGCCCGGTGGGGACCCTCCGCCGCGGCTCCGGATGAGCGGCTCTGCGGGAAGGACCGAGCGTCGCCGATCGTGGTCCATTCGGGGCCGGGGCACAAGGGGGTTCGTTACTGGCGGGTAACGGCCAGATAACTTGAGGAAGACATGCCGCTGTCGGGCAGCAACACAGGGTGTCACCAAGGGCCACGACAGATCGGCGGAAGAGTGAACACACCGGACAGTTCACGGGGTTCGATTTACTGCGAGTAACAGCGACCGCGATTGCCAAGTTTTGGCAAAGTGCGGCCGCTGTTTATCTCCGTGTCAACACATCACCGGCGCCGGACCCGAACCCGGGCCGCTGCCGGACCAGCGGCGGGGCGCCGCTAGAAGAGCACCCGCGCGAGCGCCGTACGGGCCGAGGTGACGAGCGGATTGTCCGCGCCGACGGCCTCGAACATCTCCAGGAGCCGCACCCGTACGGAGTCCCGGTCCTCACCCACCGTCACGCGGACGGTGTCCACCAGGCGCCCGAACGCGTCCGCCACGTGGCCGCCGGCCAGGTCCAGGTCGGCGGCGGCGATCTGCGCCGCCGCGTCACGCGGGTTCTCGGCCGCCGCGGTGCGCACCGCCTGCGGGTTCATGTCCTTCACCCGGGCGAGGAGCTCGGCCTGTGCGAGGCCCAGCTTGGCCTCGGTGTTGGCCGGATCCGACACCAGGACGTTCTTGTACGCCTGCACCGCGCCGCCCAGGTCGCCCGCGTCGAGCGCCGCGACGGCCGCGTCCAGCAGCGCGTCGTACGGCCCGGCGGGCGCCTCGGCGGGTTCCGCGCCGGGGCCGCGGCCCGGGGCGTCCGCGCCCTCCGCGGCCGGGTCCACGGTGAGGCCGAGGACGCCGAAGCGCTCCTCGGCGATCTGGACGAGCTGGGCCAGGACCGCACGGACCTCGTCCTCGCGCGCGAAGTCCTGGAACAGGGGCATGGCCTGCCCCGCGACCAGGGCGAAGACGGCCGGGAGGGCCTGGATGCGGAACTCGCGGATCAGGTTCTGGCTGGCCGCCACGTCGAGCGAGGCCAGGGCCAGGCGGCCGTTCGCCTCGAAGGTGAGCCGCTCCAGCAGCAGGCTCAGCTCGCGGCCCTGCTCGAAGCCCTCGGCGCGGAAGTCGAGGATGACCGGAACCTCGCTCGAGAGCGGGACGACATGGCTCTCGAACTGGGTCTCGTCGGTGTCGAAGACGAGCGCGGAGGGCGGCACCGCACCGGCGGACGCGGGCGCACCGCCCTGAGCGGCCTGCCGGGACGCCTCGGCACGGGCCTGCTCGGCCTTCGCCTTGGCCTCGCCGGCCGCCTTCACCGCGGCGAGGTCGACGACGCCGCTCATGGACATGTTTCTGGGCTGCATGCGTACATCCTCCCCCGTGTGTGCGCGCCGACGAAAAAGATCGGCCGAAACGAACCGATCGCGGTATGCCTGGTACTCCCGTACTGCCCCGGTTGCGCCGGGCCCGCTCGCCGTACCGGTTGCGCCGTGGCGCCGGGTCCCCACCTGGCGCCGGTAGCTCTTCGCGTGGTTGCCGCTCTTACGCTACGACCCGTAGCGTAACTCGCTACGCCCGTCCGTGCCCCGTGATCTGAGGCACACCGGCGGGGCCCCCGGCGGTTCCGATACCGGCGGGTATGGTCTCGCCCATGCGCAACCCCAGCTCAGGCGGCCCGTCCGGCGGCCCCCTCCCCTCCCCGGCCGGCCGCACCGGCCGCCCGCGCAGCGCCACGGCCGACGCCGCGATCCTCGCCGCGACCCGGGACGCGCTGGTGGAGCTGGGCTGGTCGAAACTGACGATGGGGGACGTCTCGGCGCGGGCGGGGGTCGCGAAGACCACCCTCTACCGACGCTGGTCCGGCAAGAACGAGCTGGTCGTGGACGCCGTGGCGGAGCTCTTCGACTCCCTGGAACTCCCGGACCGGGGTTCGCTCGAGGCCGACATCGAGTACGTGGTGCTCCAGTTCGCGGAGCTGCTGCGGCGCCCCGAGGCCCGCACCGCCCTGATGGCGGTCGTCGCCGAGTCCACCCGCGACGAGGCCCTGCGGGACCGGATCCGGTCGGCCATCGTGGACCGGCAGAAACGTCTCGTCGTACTGGGCCGCGAGCGGGCGCAGGCCCGCGGCGAACTGCCCTACGAGGAGGACGAGTCCCTCGCCTCGCACACCACGGACCTGATCTTCGACGTGATCGCGGGCACGGTCGTCCACCGCGCGCTGGTCAGCTCGGAGCCGGTCGACGAGGTGTGGGTGGCCACCTTCACCGCCCTGCTGATGCACGGCCTCCAGGGCGCCGGTGGCGCCGCTCCCGGCCCCGCCGGGGCGTGACCACCGCTTCGGACGGCCGCCCCGGCCACGGGGACGGGAAGCCGAAGGGCCGGCCGCGGCCGCCACCGCGGGGGTGGACGGCCACGACCGGCCCGTGTGCGAAGGCGGTCGGGATCTGGGCGGGGCCGGCCTCAGAAGCCGGGCGGCTCCGTGTAGGTGCCCCACTCGTCGCGCAGCAGGTTGCAGATCTCGCCCATCGTGGCCTCGGCGCGCGCCGCGTCCAGCATGGCCGGGATCATGTTCGACCCGTCCCGGGCGGCGGCCAGCATGGCGTCGAGCGCCCGCGTCACCTTCGCCTCGTCGCGGCCCGCCTTGCGCTCCGCGAGCTCCCGTACCTGCACGCGCTCCACCTCGTGGCTGACCCGGAGGATCTCCAGGTCCCCGGTGACCGAGCCGTGGTGGACGTTGACGCCGACGACCCGCTTGTCGCCCTTCTCCAGCGCACGCTGGTACTGGAAGGCCGACTCGGCGATCTCGCCGGTGAACCAGCCGTCCTCGATGCCGCGCAGGATGCCCGAGGTGATCGGCCCGATCGGGTGCCGGCCGTTCGGGTGGGCGCGCAGTCCGCGCTCCTTGATCTGCTCGAAGATCTTCTCGGCTTCGGCCTCGATGCGGTCGGTGAGCTGCTCGACGTACCAGGAACCGCCCAGCGGGTCGGCCACGTTGGCGACGCCGGTCTCCTCCATCAGCACCTGCTGCGTGCGCAGGGCGATCTCGGCGGCCTGCTCGCTCGGCAGCGCGAGGGTCTCGTCGAGGGCGTTGGTGTGCAGCGAGTTGGTGCCGCCGAGGACGGCCGCGAGGGCTTCCACGGCGGTGCGGACGACGTTGTTGTACGGCTGCTGCGCGGTGAGGGAGACCCCCGCCGTCTGGGTGTGGAAGCGCAGCCACATCGTCTTCTCGGACTTCGCCCCGTACACCTCCTTCATCCAGCGGGCCCAGATCCTGCGGGCGGCGCGGAACTTGGCGATCTCCTCGAAGAAGTCGAGGTGCGCGTCGAAGAAGAAGGAGAGCCCGGACGCGAAGTGGTCCACGTCCAGTCCCCGCGAGAGGCCCAGCTCCACGTAGCCGAACCCGTCGGCGAGGGTGTACGCGAGCTCCTGTGCGGCCGTGGCCCCGGCCTCGCGGATGTGGTAGCCGGAGACGGAGAGCGGCTTGTAGGCGGGGATGCCGTTCGCGCAGTACTCCATGAGGTCGCCGATGAGCCGCAGGTGCGGCTCGGGCTCGAAGAGCCACTCCTTCTGGGCGATGTACTCCTTGAAGATGTCGGTCTGGAGCGTCCCGTTGAGGACGGCCGGGTCGACACCCTGTCGCTCGGCGGCGACGAGGTACATGCAGAAGGCGGGCACGGCGGGCCCGCTGATGGTCATGGAGGTGGTCACGTCGCCGAGCGGGATGTCCTTGAAGAGGACCTCCATGTCGGCCGCGGAGTCGATGGCGACCCCGCAGTGGCCGACCTCGCCGAGCGCGCGCGGGTCGTCGGAGTCCCGGCCCATGAGGGTCGGCATGTCGAAGGCGACCGAGAGCCCGCCGCCGCCCGCGGCCAGGATCATCTTGTAGCGCTCGTTGGTCTGCTCGGCGTTGCCGAAGCCCGCGAACTGCCGGATGGTCCAGGTCCGCCCCCGGTAGCCGGTGGCGTGCAGGCCCCGAGTGTAGGGGTACTCCCCCGGCCAGCCGATGCGCTCGAAGCCCTCGTACGTGTCGCCGGGCCGCGGCCCGTAGACGGGATCGACGTCATCCCCGGAGAGCGTGGTGAAATCGGCCTCGCGCTTGCGGGCCTTGTCATAACGGGCCTGCCAGCGACGGCGGCCCTCCTCGATGGCGTCAGCGTCCATACCGATGAATTTACTAGGACGTCCTAGTAAATGTCGATGGGCAACCCCCGGAGAGTCGCTCCCCGGGGGTGGTGGATCACATGGGGATCAGGCGCGGGCGCCGGCCAGGCCGCCCTCGACGAGGGGCTCGACCTCGGCACGGACCTTGCGCTCGACGAAGAACGCGGCGAGCGGGATGGTGCCCGAGACCAGCACCCACAGGAGCTTGCCGAACGGCCACTTCGCCTTGGAGCCCAGGTCGAAGGCGAAGACCAGGTAGACCATGAACAGCACACCGTGCGCCTGCGAGACCGCGAAGGTCAGGTCGGCGCCGGTGTCGAAGCCGTACTTCGCCACCATGCAGCAGCACAGGATCAGGAGCATGACCGCGGTCACGTAGGCCATGACGCGGTAGCGGGTCAGCACGCTTCGTTTCATGCCGCCGAGCCTAGCCGTCCGTTTTGCACGATCTTGCAGCGGGCCGCCCCGGCCGGCGCCGCGGCTACCTCTCCTCGAAGTCCGAGGCCGCCACGCGCAGCGGGCGCAGCAGGGCGAAGATCTCCTCGCACTCCTCGGCGTCGTACACGCCCAGCCCGAAGTCGACCTCCATGAGCGCCTTCGTGGCCGCCTCGACGACCTCGCGGCCCTTGTCCGTGATCGACGCGAGCGTGCCGCGCCCGTCGTTCGGGTTGGGGCGCTTGGCGACGAGCCCGGACCGCACCAGCCGGTCCACCGTGTTGGTCACGGACGTCGGGTGGACCATCAGCCTCTCGCCGATCTTCGACATCGTCAGCTCCCCGGCCTTGGAGAAGGTCAGCAGCACCAGCGCCTCGTAGCGGGCGAAGGTCAGTCCGTACGGTTTGACGACCGCGTCGACCTCGCCGAGCAGGATCTGGTGCGCCCGCATGATCGAGGTGATCGCGGCCATCGAGGGCACCGGCCCCCACCGCTGCTGCCACAGTTCGTCGGCGCGGGCGATCGGATCGAAGGGAAGGCTGAGCGGCTTGGGCACGCATCAGACCCTACCGGGCGGTCATTTGGCGGCGGGACCCGTCTCACGCCTCGGCCCGTCCGTCCTGCGGACCTCCCTGAGGAGCAGCAGGACGACACCCGTGGCGAGCAGGGCCGCGAGCGTGACCACGGCGTGGACGGGCAGGAACTCCGCGGCCACCCCGGCCAGCGCCATGCCCACGCCCTGCAGGGTCATCAGGCCGGTGCTGAGCAGCGTCATCGCCCGGCCGCGGAGCTCCTCGGGGACGGCGTCCACGTACCACTGGTCGAGGCCGAGGGTGTAGGCGTGGGCCAGCCCGGCCAGGACGAGCGCGGCGAGCAGGAGCGGTACGCCGGGCCGGACGGCGTACGCGAGCAGCGGCAACGGCGAGAGGGCGGCGAGCGGCGCCACGATCCGCGAACGCGTTCGGGCGGTGAGCACGGAGCCCGCCCACAGCTCCCCGGCGATCGTGCCCGCCGGCAGCGCGCACATCAGCAGCCCGAGCGCGGCGGTCGACGCGCCGGTCCCGGCGGCGTACGGAGTGAGCAGCGCCTCGGGGACGACCACGAAGAGCGGCGGCAGCCAGCACAGGAGGGTGAGCGCGCGCAGCCGTCGCTCACCCAGGACGGCGCGCAGGCCCGCGAGCGGGGAGCTGCGGGGCGCCCCGTCCGCGGCGCGGGCGGCCGGGCCCGGGTGCCGAGGCGCAGCAGGAGCGCGGAGCCGAGGAATCCGGCGGCCGTGAGGGTGATGGCCCCGCGCGGGGCCAGCACGGTGAGCAGCAGCCCGCCGAGGCCGAAGCCGACGAGCTGGGCGCTCTGCGCGACCATGCGCAGCAGGGAGCGGCCGAGGACGTAGGCGTCCCCGGGGCCGAGGACGTCGGCGAGGGAGGCGCTGCGGGTGCCCTGGAACAGCGGGGCCACGAAGGCCATCGCGCAGCGCAGTACGAGGAGCAGCGCGATCGGGGTGGCGGGCACGGCCATGGCCGCCGCGCAGGCCGCGCAGAGGAGGTCGCAGCCGACGAGCACGCGGCGGGCGGGGAGGCGGTCGGCCAGGGGGGCGAGGAGGGTGCCGCCGAAGGCGTAGGGGATGAAGCCGAGGGCGAAGGTGAGGGCGCTCATCAGGGGCGAGCCGGTGGCGCGGAAGACGAGGACGGTGAGGGAGATCTCGGCGACGACGATCCCGAGCACGGACAGCAGGTGCGCGGCGAAGACGGGCCGGAACTCGCGGACGCGGAAGACGGAGCGGTAGCCGGCGGACTCCTTCGCGGGGGCCCGCACGGGGGCGGGAGCGGGGCCTGCGGTGGGAGCGGGGTCTGCGGCGGGGGTGGTCTCCTCCGGACGGGAGGTCTCCTGCGGACCGGAGGTCCCCTCGGGTGTGGTCCGAGATGCGGGGGCGGGTGCGCCCGGGTCGACGGTCGTCATACGGAGCACCCTGACGGCGCCTAGGCTGGGGGGACAGAGATTCGTTCCAGCACGAATGATCCGGCCGGACGTCCGGGGAGGGCGCGGTGACGTTCCACTTCCGCTTCGGTCCGGCGGACCTGATGCGCTGCCGGTTCTCGATCTCCCCCCGCTGGGAGACGCAGGAGGCGGTACGGGTCCTGCTGGACCGGCGGCGCCATGCCTACCACCTGCCCTGGCTGCGCCAGATCCGCGGGGCGGCGGCCGGGCTGGACCTGCGTCCCCTGTGGCTGCTGATGCCGCGCACCGGACACAACCCGGATTTCCTCAGCCCGCCGCCGACGGGCCCCTCCGTCACCTTCGAGGAGGAACTGGCGCGGGTCCGGGCCACCGGTCCGGACGCGGCCGAGGACGACCTGCGACGCTCCCTGGCGTGCACCCCGGGCGCCCTCGAGAGCGAGGCCGGACGGCGGATGCTCGCCGATCCGGCGCGGGCCGTCCAGGAGTTGGCCGACCTGATGGAGGCGGCCTGGCACGCGCTGGTCGCCCCGCACTGGCCCCGGCTGCGGGCGCTGCTGGAGGCCGACGTCCTCTTCCACTCGCGGCGGCTGGCGGCGGGCGGGCTGGAGGCGCTCTTCGACGGCCTCCATCCGGACCTGCACTGGTCGGGCGACACCCTGACGATCGACCGCCGCACGCACCACGACCGCTCACTGGACGGCCAGGGACTCCTGCTCATGCCGAGCGCGTTCATCTGGCCGGAGGTGGTCGGCGGCTACGACCCGCCGTGGCAGCCCACCCTGGCGTACCCGGCCCGCGGCATCGGCGCCCTGTGGACGGCCTCGGCGGGCCCGGCTCCACAGGCCCTGGCCCGCCTGCTGGGGCGCGCCCGCGCCGACGTCCTCTGCGCGCTGACCGACCCGGCCTCGACCACGGCCCTGGCCCACCGGCTGTCCCTGGCCCCCTCCACGGTCTCGTCCCACCTGAAGGCCCTTCAGGCCGCCGGCCTCCTGGTCACGTCCCGCCACGGCCATCAGGTCCTCTACGAACGCACCCCGCTGGCCATCGCCCTGACGGCGGGTCCGGACGCGGGCGCCTAAGGGCTGTCCCGCATGTCACGATATGCCGGTCCGCTGCCCGACCCTCCGCCCCCCAGGAAGCCGCCGGATGCCAGGCCGTCGCAGAGCCCTCACCCTCTCTCCCCTCGTCCCCGCCGTCCTCGCCCTCGCACTCGCCGCACCGGCCTGCGGCCACCGCCCCGACGCGCAGCCGCAATCCGCGCCGCCCAGGTCCCCCGCGGCCGCCGGCCTCGTGGACGAGTCGCCGTTCTGGGTGGACCCGCAGAGCGACGCGGCCCGGCAGGTCGCCCTCTGGGAGGCACAGGGCCGCACCGGCGACGCCCAGGTGCTCCGGCGGATCTCCGAGAGGCCGATGTCCCTGTGGAGTCCGGGGGACGACCCCGGCCCCGAGATCCGCCGGGCCCGGGAGAGCGCCCGCGCGGCCGGCCGCACGCTCGTCCTCACCGCCTACAACATCCCGTACCGCGACTGCGGCCAGCACTCCGCCGGCGGCGCGGCCGACGCCGCCGCCTACCGCAGCTGGATCGGCGCCTTCGCCGACAACATCGCCGACAGCAAGGCCCTGGTCGTCCTGGAGCCGGACGCGGTCCCGCACGTCGTCGACGGCTGTACGCGGGCCGGCCACCACGACGAGCGGCTGCGCCTCCTCTCCGACGCCGTCGACCGGCTCAAGCGCAACAGGAACACCAGGGTCTACCTGGACGCCGGCAACCCGGACTGGATCCCGGACCCGATGAAACTCGTCGGCCCCCTCTACCGGGCCGGACTCGAGCACGCCGACGGCTTCTCGCTCAACGTCTCCAACTTCCAGCCCGACTCGGCCGGCCGGGCCTACGGGGCCGCGATCTCCAAGGCGGCCAAGGGCAAGCACTTCGTCATCGACACCAGCCGCAACGGGAACGGACCGCTCCCGGGCGCCGACCACGCGCAGGCCTGGTGCAACCCGCCGGGCCGGGCGCTGGGCACGCCCCCGACCGACCGGACGGGGGACCCGCTCGTGGACGCGTACCTCTGGGTCAAGCGGCCCGGCGAGTCCGACGGCTCCTGCCGCGGCGGCCCGCCGGCGGGCACGTGGTGGCCGGACTACGCCCTGGGCCTGGCCCGCCGCTCGACCCGGTAGGGGCGCGGCGCCCCGGTCAGCCGGCGGAGCCCGCCCGGACCCGTATCCACCGCGCCGCCGAGGGGGTCCCGTCGGCGTTCGTCACGAAGAGCATGTACCAGCCCGGTGGCGCCAGCGTGGGATCCGCGGGGACGGTGACCGTCACCGTCCCCGCCGACTTCTCCAGCCCGAGCGCGACCGAGCGCTGCTCCACGTCCGTGGTGTGCGTGACCGCGCTCGGCCGCATGAGGCGGGCCCGCACGATGTCCCGCGCCCCCTTCGCCCCGAAGGTGGCGCGGCCGCCGAGGGCGACCTCCCCGGGCCCTTTCCCCAGCACCGGCCGCAGCGCCGGATCCCGGTAGAGGTAGGGCGGGGTGTACACCTCCAGGCGGTGTTCGAACTTGCCCAGCCTGGTGTTGTCCTTGTCCGCGAAGAGCGGGTCCGACCCGAAGGTGGCGACCCTCCCGTCGGGCAGCAGCAGCGCCTCGGAGTGGTAGTTGCGGCCGACGGCCGGATCGGCGGCGGCCGTGAAGGAGTCCGTGCGCGGGTGGTAGAACTGCGCCTTGCGGACGTCGCTGGCGCCCCGGCCCCGGTAGTCGGCGGAGCCGCCCGTGGTGAAGACGGAGTCGTCGGGGAGCAGCACGCTGCTGAGGTAGCGGACGCCGCGGGGCAGCCGGGCCGTGGGGCGGAAGACCGGGTCGGCCTCCTTGAGGTCGACGACGGCCGTGCGGGCGGTGACGAGCCTGGACTCGCCGACGCCGCCCCCGCCGAGCACCATCACCTTCTGGTCCTGGGCCGGGGGGAGCAGCACGGAGGAGGAGGTCTCCAGCCGGTCCTGGTCGGCCAGCCCGCGGACCTTCCGGAACCGGTTGGTCTTCAGGTCCCACAGCCCCGGCTCGCGCCCCTTGTCCTTGGGCCCGTAGCCCGCGTTGGAGCCGGTGTAGAGGAGCGTGCCGCCCCGGGCGAGGAAGAGGGCGGGGTAGGTGGGGAAGTAGTGGGAGGGTCCTGCGGTCCACTTCTTGGTCCGCGGGTCGTAGTACTCGTTGTCGCCGGGTACGACGTCGCCCACGTCGTTGAGTCCGGACACCGCGAGGACCCGTCCGTCCTGGAGGCCGACCAGGGTCGGGTACCAGCGGGCGTCCTTCATCGGGTCGACCGGGACGTACTTCTCCGCCACGGGGTCGAACTCGTAGGCCGACCTGATGCCCTGGAAGTCCTGCTTGTCGGCGCTGAGCCGTTCCGCGAGCCCGTACACGTTGTCCGCGTCCTTGCCGGTGAGGCCGGCCACCGCGTACTGCGCGGCCTGGGTCGTGAGTCCCGCGGCGCCCCGCTCGACGGCCTCGACGAACACCCGGGCCTCGGCGGCGACCACCTTGGTCCTCCACGGCGTCGGCTGGCCGCCGCGCCCGTAGCCGGCCTCCAGCCGCCGGGTGGCCCTGGGGACGGTGACGTCGAACTTCGACACGTACTCGACGCCCGAGGGGGACCTGAAGACGGTCCCCTTCGGCAGTCGGACCGCCTTGTCGGGGCTCTCGTTCTTGACCCGCATGCCGCCGCCCGCGCGGGTGACCTTCCCGCCGAGGACCTCGTAGCGCGCCGTCCCGCCGGCCACGAGCAGGCGCCCGTCGGGCAGTTGGCCGTGCCCGGAGCAGAAGAAGTCCTCGGGGGTCGGGATCTTCTTGAAGGTGTCCTCCTTCGGGTCCCACAGGACCGTGGAGAAGGTGCCCCTGTCGAAGTTCCGCTGGTCGTTGCCCGAGCCGGCGATGAGGAGGACCTTGCCGGTGTGCAGCAGCGCCGCGTGCATCGCGTTGATCTTGTACTCGTCGGGCAGGCCCACCAGCGCCCAGGAGCCGTACTGGAGGCGGTAGCCGGGCCGCCCGGTCCTGTACGCGTGGTACCTGCCCTCGGCGAAGGAGAGCGCGGCGGGCGCGTTGAGCGCGAGGAGGAGCGCCACGGCGCCCGTACCGAGTGCGGTCCTCTTGAAGGGCTTCGACGGCCGGTACCCCATGGCTCAGTCCCCTCCGGCGCTCGTCGCGCACGCGGGCTCCGGCTCCTCGCCCGGTTCGCGGCCCCCGCCCGGGAGGGCCGGGCGGGCCCGCGCCGCGTCGCGGGCCCGCGCCGCGTCGCGCAGCGCCGTCGCGGCCCATGCGGCCGGAGGCGCGAGGGACACGGCCAGCGCGAGCACCGCCCAGACGCGCATGGCCGCGTGGGTGTGGCCGGTGCGCACGGAGGCGGCGAGCGAGGCGAGGAGGACGGCGGCCCACAGGAGGTGGGTGCGGAAGGTGGCGGGCCGGTCGCGGCTGGCGTCGCCGCCCTTGGGGGTGACGACGAAGCGGCCCCGGGTGCGCAGCACCGCCGAGCCGAGGGACGCGAGGTAGACGGGCGCGCAGATCGCGGACATCGCCATGCCGGCCAGCCCGCCGGAGCCGGCCGGCTCGTGGGGCGAGACGTTGTGACGGCGGTTCCACAGGTACAGGCCCACCTGGAGGGCGGCGGCGTCGGTGCAGAGCATCAGCCAGACCTCGGAGGAGACCTGGGTGCCGGAGGCCCCGAACCACAGGAAGAGCACGCAGCTGAGGACGCCGAGCAGCCAGTTGACGGCCGTCATCGGGTAGTAGACGAGCATCAGGGTGTAGTGGAACCACCGGCCCGGGGGCATCCGGAAGCAGCCGCGCCAGTACTGCCGCAGGAGGGTCTCGTACGTGCCGCGCGACCAGCGCAGCTGCTGTGTGAAGAGGTCGGTCCAGGAGGTCGGGCCCTCTCCGACGGCGAGCACGTCGGGGGTGTAGACGGAGCACCAGAACCGCCCGGTGGCGGGGTTGCGGCGGCGGTGCAGTTCGAAGCCGGTGGCCATGTCCTCGGTGACGGAGTCGTAGAGCCCGCCGGCCTGTGCCAGGGCGCTGATCCGCACGGCGTTGTTGGTGCCGACGAACATGGGGGCGCCGTAGCGGTTGCCCGCGCGCTGGATCAGCGCGTGGAAGAGGTACTGCTGGGATTCGGCGGCCTTGGTGACCGAGGCGGTGTAGTTGCCGTAGACCTGCGGGCCGACGACGAAGGCGATGTCGGGGTCGCGGAAGAAGCCGAGCATCCGTTCCAGGTAGTTCGGCAGCGGCACGTGGTCGGTGTCGACGGAGGCGAAGTAGTCGTAGTCCGCGCCGTGCCGGGCCAGCCAGGAGTTGTAGTTGCCGTGTTTGGTCCTCGCCCGGTGGGCGCCCTTCGCGGTGTTCCACTCGGGTACGCCCTTGCGGGTGAAGTGGCGCACGCCGAGTTCCGCGCACAGTTCCCTGGCCCCTGGGTCGTCGCCCTCGTCGAGGAGCCAGACGTCGAGCGGCCCGTCGTGGCGGATCCGCACGGCCCCGCGGAGGGTGGCCGCGAGCATGGGGAGCGGTTCCTTGCCGGGCACGTAGGTGGTGAGGAAGGCGACCCGGGTGGCGGGTTCGGCGGGGACCGGTACGGGGTCCCGGGCGGCCATCGTGGCGTGGGCGATCGAGACCACGTTGACCAGCATGAAGAGCGCGATCAGGGCGATGGCCACGAGCATCACGGCGTCGAGGTGGACCAGCCAGGGGCTCGCGCCCTCGCGGACGGTCCGGTGCGTGGGCCAGACGAGGTAGAGGAGGAGCGCGGCGGCGGCGAGGGGGGCGAGCGTCATGAGGGCGAAGGCCCGTATTCGGGTGCGGAGCTCCTCGCGCGACAGCAGGGAGCGGTACTCCACCCGGTAGGTCCCGGCCGGGTCCGGCTCCGCGAGCGGGCCGGCGAGACGGCTGTGCGTCTCGTAGTCGAAGTCTTCCGCCCTCACGGTTCCTCCCGTGCTCGAAACCGAGGCCTTCGTCCCCACGAAAGGGGACGCGGGCCGGCCTGTCGAACCGGGTTGGGCCGAGCGGGCGGTTCCGCGCGGGGCGGCGCGCGCGGGGCCGTACGGGTGGCGGCGGGGTCCGCGGCCGGCCCCTGCCGGTCGCAGGGGGCACGCGAGAGCGCCCCCGCCCTGTCGGGCCGGGGGCGCTCTCGGCAAGGACCGGCGGGGGGTCAGCCCCGCGCGAGGTGCCGCTCGATCGTCTCCATCTTGGAGGTCATCCCGTCGGTGACCCCGGGGCGGATGTCGGCCTTGAGGATGAAGGAGACCCGGGGCGCGCGCGCCTCCACGGCCTCCACCGCGCGCTTCACCACGTCCATCACCTCGTCCCAGTTTCCTTCGATGGTGGTGAACATCGCGTCCGTGCGGTTCGGCAGCCCGGACTCGCGCACGACGCGGACGGCGTCGGCCACGTACGCGCCGACCTCTTCGCCGACGCCCAGCGGAGTCACCGAGAACGCGATCATCATGCGCGGGCCGCCTCACGGGCGCGGGCCGCGAGCACGCTGGCCGACTCCTCGCGCTTGAGCAGCCGGTCGCCGTAGAGCCCGCCGAAGGGGAGCATCGCCAGCAGGAAGAACAGCCCGGCCTTCTTCAGCGGCCACTTCGCCTTGTTCCAGACATCCAGCAGGAACACCGCGTAGATCAGGAACAACAGCCCGTGCAGGGCGCCGAGGGGCATCATCAGGTAGTCGATGTCCGAGATACGGCTCAGCAGCGATCCGAAGATCAGCAGGGCCGGGAACGACAGCGCCTCCGGTACGGAGATGAGGCGCAGCCGGTGCAGGGCGGAAGCGGTCTTGATGTCCACGTGGAACCTTCGGGATGGATGCCGGGGGTCCGCCCCAGTGTCTCAGCCGCCGGGAGTGATCTTCCCGCAGGCCCCGTCGGGAATCCGCCGGGGACGCGGGCCGTGGCCGACGTGACGTCCGCCACCGTCGGAACCGACCATTCCTGACCCATATCGGCCACGGGGCCCTGTTCGCTCCCGCGCTCTGCCGATAACGTCATCCCGTGGCTCAGTTCAGACTTCAAGGCAGCAAGGTGCTCGCCGTCGACCTGACCGGTGACGCCGTCAAAGCAAAGAACGGCGCCATGGTCGCGTACGACGGCCAGATGGCCTTCAAAAAGATGACCGGCGGCGGCGAAGGCCTCCGCGGCATGGTGACCCGGCGGCTCACCGGCGAGCAGATGACCGTGATGGAGGTACAGGGTCACGGCACCTGCTTCTTCGCCGACCGGGCGAGTGAGATCAATCTGGTCAATCTGCGCGGCGAGAAGCTGTACGTCGAGTCCAGCAACCTGCTGTGCACCGACGCGGGCCTGCGCACCGGCACCACGTTCACGGGCCTGCGCGGCGCGACGTCGGGCAACGGCCTGTTCACGACGACCGTCGAGGGCAACGGGCAGGCGGCGATCACGTCCGACGGCCCGGCGGTGGTGCTGCGCGTCAGCGCCCAGTACCCGCTCTCCGTCGACCCGGGGGCCTACGTCGCGCACACCGGCAACCTCCAGCAGTCCTTCCAGTCGGGCGTGAACTTCCGCACGCTGATCGGCGAGGGCTCGGGCGAGGCGTTCCAGATCCGTTTCGAGGGCGAGGGCCTGGTGTACGTGCAGCCCAGCGAGCGCAACACCGTCGGGGGCGACATCTGATGCCGTTCCGCGAGCTCAACTCGAAGATGGTCGAGGCCCAGGTCGTACCGGGCCAGAAGATGTACAGCCAGCGCGGCGCGATGCTCGCGTACCGCGGCGAGGTCTCCTTCACCCCGAGCCTGACCGGCGGCCAGGGCGGCGTGATGGGCATGATCGGGCGCCGGGTGGCGAACGAACAGACCCCGCTGATGGAGGTCGAGGGCAGCGGCACCGTGATGTTCGGCCACGGCGGGCACCACATCCAGGTGATCCACCTGACCGGCGAGACCCTCTACGTGGAGGCGGACCGGCTCCTCGCCTTCGACGGCACCCTGCAGCAGGGCACGATGTTCATGGGCTCGCAGGGCGGGGTCATGGGCATGGTGCGCGGCCAGGTCACCGGACAGGGCCTGTTCACCACCACCCTCAAGGGCCACGGCTCGGTGGCCGTGATGGCCCACGGCGGGGTCATCGAGCTGCCGATCACCCCGCAGCGGCCGGTCCACGTGGACCCGCAGGCCTACGTCGCCCACCACGGCGAGGTCCGCAACAAGCTTTCCGCGGCGCTGGGCTGGCGGGACATGGTCGGGCGGGGCTCGGGCGAGGCGTTCCAGCTGGAGCTGTCGGGACAGGGCGCGGTGTACGTACAGGCCTCGGAGGAGAAGCTGTGAACTTTGGCCCTGTGACCGGCGGTCCCGGCGGACCGACGGTGTTCGACCCGCACACCCTGCCCTCCGACGACAACGTCAACGCCTACACCTTCTGCGTGGAGCTCAAGGGGAGCCAGTGGTTCCTGCAGAAGGGCAAGATGATCTCGTACTACGGGCGCATCGAGTTCAACGGCATCGGCCACGGCCGCTTCGACCGGCTGCTGCGCAGCAGCTTCCACTCGCCGCTGCACGCGAGCGACTGGGTGGTGGCCGAGGGGCAGGGCAAGATGCTCCTCGCCGACCGGGCCTTCGACGTGAACTCGTACGACCTGGACAACGGCAATCTGACCATCCGGTCGGGGAACCTGCTCGCGTACCAGCCCTCGCTCGCGCTCAAGCAGTCGATCGTCCCGGGTTTCCTCACCCTGATCGGGACCGGCAAGTTCGTCGCGGCCTCCAGCGGGCCGGTGGTGTTCATGGAGCCGCCGCTGCGCGTGGACCCGCAGGCGCTGGTGGGGTGGGCGGACTGCCCGTCGCCCTGCCACCACTACGACCACGGGTACATGTCGGGCGTGATCGGGGGCCTGCGTTCGCTGACGGGCATCGGGGGTTCCTCGGGCGAGGAGCACCAGTTCGAGTTCGTGGGCGCCGGGACGGTGCTGCTGCAGTCCTCGGAGATGCTGATGCCGGAGCAGGCGGTCGGGGCCGTGGGCGCCGGCGCGGCCACGGGCAACGCCCAGGGCGTCCCGGGAGCCGGCCAGGGGCCGCTCGGGCAGCTGGGCGTTCCGCGGATGCCCGGACAGCTGGGTGATCTCCAGCGGCGCTTCGGCCTGTAGCGGGCCCGCGGGGCACCCGGCGCATCCGGAGCATCCGGCACGCACGGCAATTTTTGTACGCAATTCAACATCTTAGGTAGAGTTCTTTCATGGAGACCATCGAGACCGAGACGGCCACCCAGTGGCTGAACGACGCCGAGCAGTGCGCCTGGCGCACACACCTGGACGTCAGCAGACTGCTGATGCACCAGCTGGAAAAGGATCTCCAGCCCTTCGGGCTCACCAACAACGACTACGAGATCCTCGTGAACCTCTCGGAGTCCGAGGACCACCGGATGCGGATGAGCGACCTCGCGACGTCCACCCTGCAGTCCAAGAGCCGGCTCTCCCACCAGATCACCCGGATGGAATCCGCGGGCCTGGTCCGCCGCGTGAACTGCGAGTCCGACCGCCGGGGGCTCTACGCCGTCCTCACCCCCGAGGGCATGGAGACCATGCGCAAGGTCGCCCCGCACCACGTGGCGTCCGTCCGCCGGCACTTCATCGACCTGCTGCCGCCGGACGCCCTGGCGGCGCTGCGCGCCTCGCTCGGGCCGGTCGCCGAGCACCTGCGCGCGGGCCGCGGCAAGGCCTGAGTCCGGGGCGCTCGACGCGCCCGCCCCGGCGGATCACCGGACAATGGGTGCGTAACGCACTCGCTGCCGGCCCCGCCGGGCAACCGCAGGCGTCGTGGCCGGCCGAAGGAGGTCAGCCATGCAGCGCAACACCTACGTCTCGGCGGCCGCGGCCGTGGTCCTGGCACTGGGGGGCCCGGTGGCGGCCGCGGCGACGGCGGCCGCCGCCGCGCCGGCCGCCCTGCCCGCGGCCACGGCCGCGCGCGCCGACGTGACCGCCGAGGCGGCGGCCGCAGCGGCCCTGAAGGCCCACCCGGGCGTCGTCGAGTCCCTCGACCGCGACGGCGCCGTCTGGCACGTGGACGTGGTCGCCAAGGACGGCACGCACGCGGAGCTGGAGGTGAACGCCGCGAGCGGCGCCGTCACCAAGGAGGACCAGGACGACGAGCGGCAGGCCGAGGAGTACGCCGCGCTGCTCGCCGCCAAGGTGACCGCCGAGCAGGCGATGAAGACGGCCCTCGCCGCCCACCCCGGCACGGTCTGGTCGGTCGAGTGGGACGACGGCGACAACGGCGGCGCGGCCTCCTGGAACGTCGAGGTCAAGACGGCCGACGGCAAGACGCAGAACGTGCACGTGGACACCGCCACCGCCAAGGTCGTCCCGTCCGACTCGGACGACGACGACAACTGACGGCGTACGCGAGAGGAGCCGCACCCCCGTCACGGGGGCGCGGCTCCTCTCGTACGTTCACACGGGCCGGTCAGGCGTTGGGACGCTTGCCGTGGTTGGCCTTCTTCTTCTTGCGGGCTCGCTTCTTGTTGCCGCGCTTCGCCATGAAACCTCCCTGCGTCGGGGCATTCCGGGCGTTCGACAGTCTATGACCGGCCCGCGTCCCGCGCATCCGGTTCGGTCAGGGTCGCCAGCAGCGCGTCCGAAGCGGCGTACGGGTCCAGCTCGCCCCCGGCGACCCGGCCGGCCAGGGCGTCGAGCCGGGCGTCGCCGTGCAGATCGGCCAGCCTGGCCCGGAGCGCGGTGATCGCGATCGTCTCGACCTCGCGCGCCGCCCGTGCCGTGCGGCGCTGGGCCAGCACCCCGCGTTCGTCCATCCACGCCCGGTGCTTCTCCAGCGCCTCGACGAGCTCGTCGATGCCCGTGCCACGGGCCGCGACCGTCTTGACGATCGGCGGCCGCCAGTCTCCCTTGCCCCGGGACTCCCCGAGGCTCAGCATGTGGTTCAGCTCCCGCGCGGTGGCGTCCGCGCCGTCCCGGTCGGCCTTGTTGACCACGTAGACGTCACCGATCTCCAGGATGCCCGCCTTCGCGGCCTGGATCCCGTCGCCCATCCCGGGGGCCAGCAGCACCACCGAGGTGTCGGCCTGGGCCGCGATCTCCACCTCCGACTGCCCGACCCCGACGGTCTCGACCAGGATCACCTCGCAGCCGGCGGCGTCCAGCACCCGGATGGCCTGCGGAGCGGCCCAGGCGAGGCCGCCCAGGTGCCCGCGGGTGGCCATCGAGCGGATGTAGACCCCCGGGTCGGAGGCGTGGTCCGACATCCGCACCCGGTCGCCGAGCAGCGCGCCGCCGCTGAACGGCGAGGACGGGTCGACGGCGAGGACGCCGACCCGCCTGCCGGCCTGGCGGTACGCGGAGACCAGCGCCGAGGTCGTCGTGGACTTGCCGACGCCCGGCGAGCCCGTGAGGCCCACCACGTACGCGTTGCCCGTGAGCGGCGCCAGCGCCGCCATCACCTCGCGCAGCTGCGGGGACGCCCCCTCGACCAGCGAGATCAGCCGGGCCACCGCCCTCGGCCTGCCTTCGCGCGCCTGGGCAACCAGCTGGGGGACGTCCACCGCCGTCATAACGTGCTGCACTCCTCGGTTCTCGAACGGGTACGGGGTCCGGCCGCGGGCCGTGCCTACTGGGCGACGCGCACGATCAGGGCGTCGCCCTGCCCGCCGCCGCCGCACAGCGCGGCCGCGCCGACCCCGCCGCCGCGGCGCTTGAGCTCCAGCGCCAGGTGCAGCACCACGCGGGCCCCGGACATGCCGATCGGGTGGCCCAGGGCGATGGCGCCGCCGTTGACGTTCACCTTTTCCGGGGTCACCCCGAGGTCCTTCATTGACTGCACGGCGACCGCCGCGAAGGCCTCGTTGATCTCGATCAGGTCCAGGTCGGCGACCTCCAGGCCCTCCTTCTTCAGGGCGTGCAGGATCGCGTTGGACGGCTGCGACTGGAGCGAGTTGTCCGGGCCGGCCACGTTGCCGTGGGCGCCGATCTCGGCGAGCCACTCCAGGCCCAGCTCCTCGGCCTTGGCCTTGCTCATCACGACCACGGCGGCCGCACCGTCGCTGATCTGCGAAGAGGTGCCGGCGGTGATGGTGCCGTCCTTGGTGAAGGCCGGGCGCAGCTTGCCGAGGGACTCGGCGGTGGTCTCGGGGCGGATGCCCTCGTCCTGCGAGAAGATGACCGGGTCGCCCTTGCGCTGCGGGATCTCGACCGGGGTGATCTCGGCCTCGAAGACGCCGTTCTTCTGCGCGGCGGCGGCGCGCTGGTGCGAGGTGGCCGCGAACGCGTCCTGCGGGGCCCGCTCGATGCCCAGGCGGGTGTTGTGCTTCTCGGTGGACTCGCCCATCGCGATGTTCTCGAAGGCGTCGGTGAGGCCGTCGTAGGCCATCGCGTCGAGCATCTCGATGGCGCCGTACTTGAAGCCCTCGCGGGACTTCGGCAGCAGGTGCGGGGCGTTGGTCATCGACTCCTGGCCGCCCGCGACCACGATGTCGAACTCCCCGGCGCGGATGAGCTGGTCGGCCAGGGCGATGGCGTCGAGGCCCGAGAGGCACACCTTGTTGATGGTGAGGGCGGGCACGTTCATCGGGATGCCGGCCTTGACCGCGGCCTGGCGGGCGGGAATCTGGCCCGCGCCGGCCTGGAGCACCTGGCCCATGATCACGTACTGGACCTGGTCACCGGAGATCCCGGCCCGCTCCAGCGCGGACTTGATGGCGAAGCCGCCGAGGTCGGCGCCCGAGAAGGACTTCAGCGAACCCAGCAGCCGTCCCATGGGCGTGCGGGCCCCGGCGACGATCACTGACGTGGTGTTGTTCGTTCCGGACATGGAGCACAGCCCCTTGAAGATGAGGAGTGAACGAGGGTTTACCCGAATGTACTGAGCGGTACCCGCGCCGTCACCGGCCCGCCAGTGTGATCGCGCGCACGTTGCGTAACCACCTCCCGTGGCGCTGCACTGTGTCCATGCTGACAAGAATCGACCACATCGGGATCGCCTGCTTCGACCTGGACAAGACCGTCGAGTTCTACCGTGCCACGTACGGCTTCGAGGTGTTCCACTCCGAGGTCAACGAGGAGCAGGGTGTGCGCGAGGCCATGCTCAAGATCAACGAGACCTCCGACGGCGGCGCCTCGTACCTCCAGCTCCTGGAACCCACCCGCGAGGACTCCGCGGTCGGCAAGTGGCTGGCCAAGAACGGCGAGGGGGTGCACCACATCGCCTTCGGCACCGCGGACGTCCTCGGTGACTCGGAGGCCATCCGCGGCAAGGGCGTGCGCGTCCTCTACGACCAGCCCCGCACGGGTTCGATGGGGTCTCAGATCACCTTCCTGCACCCCAAGGACTGCCACGGCGTCCTGACCGAACTGGTCACGAGCAACCCCGAGCACTAATGTCCCGTTTCCCCGGCCGGTAGAGTGGCTCTGGCTCGGCCGGGGTTCGGTGCGGAGACGGGGTCGGGGCCTGTATCCCCAGCCCCGCCATCTGACACCATTCCCCGGGGGCGTCGTTCAGCGGGCGGACGATGCTCATGTGCGTGTGAGCTTGCGACCAGGGGACGGATGGGACCGCGCTGTGCGGGGCTACGAAAGCCAGGAGAGCCATCAGGCCGAGGCCGACCATCTCTCGCTCTTCGAAGCCGAGATGGAGCGGCTGAGGAAGGAACGCGGGAAGGCCGTCCAGCACGCCGATGACCTGGGATACCAGGTCGAGGTGCTGCGCGCCAAGCTCCACGAGGTACGCCGCAATCTGGCGTCCCGCCCCGCCTACGACGGCGCGGACATGGGCTATCAGGCGGAGCAGCTGCTTCGCAATGCCCAGATCCAGGCCGACCAGATGCGTTCCGACGCCGAGCGCGAACTGCGCGACGTACGGGCGCAGACCCAGCGCATCCTCCAGGAGCACGCCGAGCACCAGGCGCGGCTCCAGGCCGAACTGCATGCCGAGGCCGTCAACCGCCGCCAGCGGCTGGACCAGGAGCTGGGCGAGCGCCGCCAGACGGTCGAGGCCCACGTCAACGAGAACGTGGCCTGGGCCGAGCAGTTGCGCGCCCGCACCGAGTCGCAGGCCCGCCGGCTCATGGACGAGTCCCGCGCCGAGGCCGAGCAGACCCTGAACGCCGCCCGGGCCGAGGCCGCCCGGGTCACCGCCGAGGCCACCCGCCGGCTCGCCGCCGAGAACGAGGCGACCCGCGCCGAGGCCGAGGCGACGCTGCTGCGCGCCCGCAAGGAGGCCGAGCGGCTGCTGACCGCCGCCGGGGCGCAGGCCCAGGAGGCCACCGAGCACGCGGAGCGGCTGCGCTCGACCACCTCCGCCGAGGCCGAGCAGACCCGCCAGCAGACCATGGACCTGGGCCGGGTCGCCGAACAGCGCGCCCAGGAAGCCGACGTGTCGCTGCGCGAGGCGCGCGCGGCCGCCGAGAAGCTGCTCGCGGAGGCCAAGGAGAGCGCCGCGCGCCAGCTCGCCTCGGCGGAATCCGTCAACGAGCAGCGCACCCGTACGGCCAAGGAGCAGGTGGCCCGCCTGGTCGGCGAGGCCACCAAGGAAGCCGAGATCCTCAAGGCCGAGGCCGAGCAGGCGCTGGCGGACGCCCGGGCGGACGCCGAGCGGCTGCGCGGCGAGGCCGGCGAGCAGGCCCGTACCGCCGCCGCCGAGGACACGGCGGCCCAGCTGGCCAAGGCGGCCCGCACCGCCGAGGAGGTCCTGAACAAGGCCACGGAGGACGCCCGCGCCACCACCCGGGCGGCGTCCGAGGAGGCCGAGCGGATCCGCGGCGAGGCGGAGGCGGAGGCCGAGCGGCTGCGCGCCCAGGCCGCGACCACCGCCGACGAGCTCAAGGGCGCGGCGAAGGACGACACCGAGGAGTACCGGGCCCGTACCGTCGAGCTCCAGGCGGAGGCCCGCAGGCTGCGCGGCGAGGCCGAGCAGCTGCGCGCGGAGGCCGTCGCCGAGGGCGAGCGGATCCGCGGCGAGGCCCGCCGCGAGGCGGTCCAGCAGATCGAGGAGGCGGCCCGGACCGCCGAGGAACTGCTCGGCAAGTCCCGGGCGGACGCCGACGAGGTGCGCGCGAGCGCGAACGCCGAGAGCGAGCGGGTCCGCGCCGAGGCCGTCGAGCGGGCCACGACCCTGCGCAAGCAGGCCGAGGAGACCCTGGACCGGACCCGCGCCGAGGCCGAGCGGCTGCGCGCGGAGGCCGAGGAGGAAGCGCAGTCCGTACGGTCCGAGGCGGACGCGGCGGCAGCCGTGCGGCGCGAGGAGACCGAGCAGGCGCTGGCCGCGAAGCGGGCGGAGGCCGACGAGGAGCTCGTCCGGCTGCACACGGACGCCGAGGCGCGGCTCGTGACGGCCGAGCAGACCCTGCGCGACGCCAGGGCGGCCGCGGAGAACGTCCGCAAGGAGAGCACCGAGGAGAGCGAGCGGCTGCGCGCCGAGTCGGCGGAGCGGATCCGCACGCTGCAGGCGCAGGCGCAGGCCGAGGCCGACCAGCTGCGCACCGGCGCGGCCGAGGACGCCGGCCGGGTCCGCGCCGAGGCCGAGCAGACCGCGGTGCGGCTGACGGGCGAGGCCGAGGCCGAGGCGGAGCGGCTGCGCTCCGAGGCCCAGGAGACCGCCGACCGGCTGCGCGCGGAGGCCAAGGCCGCCGCCGAGCGGGTCGCGCAGGAGGCCGCCGAGGCGCTGGCCGCCGCCCAGGAGGAGGCCGCGCGCAGGCGCCGGGAGTCCGAGGAGACCCTGGCCTCGGCGCGCACCGACGCGGAGAGCGAGCGGGCGCAGGCCCGGGAGGAGAGCGAGGAGCTCCTCGCCCAGGCCCGCAAGCGTTCCGAGGAGGCCCAGGCCGAGGCGGTCTGGCTCACCGAGGAGGCCGAGCGGCGCGCGTCCGAGGTGGTCGCGGCCGCCGAGGCCACCGCCCAGCAGGTGCGCGACGCCGTGGCGGGGCTGCACGAGCAGGCCGAGGAAGAGGTCGCGGGGCTGCGCAGCGCGGCCGAGCACGCCGCGGAGCGCGCGAGGACGGAGGCCGAGGAAGAGGCCGGCCGGGTCCGCGCCGACGCGTACGCCGAGCGGGAGCTGGCCACCGAGGACGCGAACCGGATCCGCAGCGAGGCGCGGACCGAGACGGACGCGGCGAAGGCGCTGGCCGAGCGGACGGTCGGCGACGCGATCGCCGAGGCCGATCAGCTGCGTTCGGACACCGCGGAGTACGCGCAGCGCGTGCGGACGGAGGCCACGGACGCCCTGGCCGCCGCCGAGCGCGACGCCGCCCGTACGAAGGCGGACGCCCGCGACGACGCGAACCGCATCCGCGGCGAGGCCGCGGACGCCCTGGAGGCTTCCCGCGCCGAGGGCGGCAGGATCGTGGCGCAGGCCACGGCGGAGGCGGCGCGGCTCACCGAGGAGACCGCGGCCGCGAACGCGGCGACGGTCGCCGAGGCGCAGGCCGAGGCCGACCTGCTCACCGAGGCGGCGCTCACCGCCGCGGACGCCACCCGCGCCGAGGCGGACGGCACGCTGGACGAGGCCCGTGCGGAGGCCAATCGGCTGCGTACGGAAGCCGCCGAGCAGGCGGACCGGCTCATCACCGAGGCCGCGTCCGAGGCGGAGAAGCTCACCCAGGAGACCCGCGCCGCGAACGCGGTCACGGTGGGCGAGGCCGAGAGCGCCGCGAAGGCCCTGCGGGCCGAGGCGGCCGAGGCCCTGGACGGGGCACGGGCCGACGCGGGCCGGATGACGGACCAGGCGGCGCAGACGCTGGCCGCCGCCGAGCGGGACGCGGCCCGGATCCTGGTCGACGCCCGTACCGAGGGCGACCGGCTGGTCGACGAGACGCGCGTGGCGAACGAGGCCACGGTCGCCGAGGCGGCCGCCGAGGGCGCCCGGCTGCGGGCCGAGGCGGCCCGGGTCCTGGACGACGCCCGCGCGGAGGGCGGCCGGATCATCGGCGAGGCCACCGCGGAGGCGGACCGCGTCACGATCGCGGCGAACGAGACCCTGGCGGGCGCCGAGCGAGAGGCCGAGCAGACGCTGGACGAGGCGCGCGCCGAGGCGGGCAGGCTCCGTACCGAGGCGGCCGAGCAGGCCGACCGGCTGGTCGCGGAGGCCGTCGGCGAGGCGGACCGGCTCACCGAGCAGACCCGCAAGGACAACGAGCGCACGGTCGGCGAGGCCGCGAACGAGGCGGAGCGGCTGCGCGCGGAGGCGGCCGAGGCGCTGTCCTCGGCGCAGGAGCACGCGGCCCGCACCCGCTCCGAGGCGGAGCGGGTCAAGGCCGTGGCCGCGACCGACGCCGAGCGGGTGCGCAACGAGGCGCGCGCGGAGTCGGAGCGGCTGCTGGACGAGGCCCGCGAGGAGGCCAACAAGCGCCGCAGCGAGGCCGCGGCGCAGGTCGACCGGCTCATCACGGAGGCGTCGTCGGAGGCCGAGAAGCTCACCGGGGACGCGCGGAAGCAGGCCCTGGCCGCCACCACGGCGGCCGAGGAGCAGGCGGACGCGATGGTCGACGCGGCGCGCAAGGAGGCCGCGCGGATCTCCTCCGAGGCGACCGTCGAGGGCAACTCCCTGGTGGAGAAGGCCCGTACGGACGCCGACGAGCTGCTGGTCGGGGCGCGTACGGACGCGTCGGCCATAAGGGAGCGGGCGGAGGAACTGCGCGGCCGCGTCGAGGCGGAGGTCGAGGAGCTGCACGAGCGGGCCCGCCGGGAGTCGGCCGAGCAGATGAAGTCGGCCGGCGAGCGCGTGGACAAGCTGGTCCGGGCGGCGACCGAGCAGAGCGTCGAGGCGGAGGCGAAGGCCAAGGCCCTGGTGTCGGACGCGAGCAGCGAGGCGGGCAAGGTCCGCATCGCCGCGGTGCGCAAGGCGGAGGCGCTGCTCAAGGAGGCCGAGCAGAAGAAGGCGGAGCTGGTGCGGGAGGCCGAGGGCCGGCTCGCGGAGGCGAAGGCGGAGGCCGAGCGGCTCGTCGACGAGGGCCGGCGCGAGCTGGCGGTCCTGGTGCGGCGGCGCGAGGACATTCAGGCGGAGATCTCCCGTGTCCAGGACGTTCTTGAGGCGTTGGAATCATTCGAGGCGCCTTCGGGTGGCGCGAAGCCCGGGGCCGGCGGCCAGGGCGCGGGGGGCGTGAAGGCCGGTGCGACAGCGGGATCCGCTCGTTCGGGTGGCAAGGCGTCAGAGGGGTAGTCAGCGCGCCTTGATGTGTGCTCCTGATGGAGGTTCAGGCGAACGAGTGACAAGCATTCTGTCGCCTTGCCACTCAAAAGGGGTGTCATTGTCCAGATCAAACGTGGATTGACTCGATGACACGCCGTCTGGGCGCCTAGGATTCCCCTTAACACCCATCACCTCACGTAGCACCTCATCGTCTCATTCGACAGGAACCCCATGAGCGACACTTCCTCCCCCTTCGGCTTCGAGCTCGTGCGGCGTGGTTACGACCGTGGTCAGGTGGACGACCGCATCACCAAGCTGGTCTCCGACCGTGACAGCGCCCTCGGACGAATCAACTCTCTGGAAAAGCGGATCGAGGAGCTACACCTCGAGACGCAGAACGCCCAGGCCCAGGTGAACGACGCCGAGCCGTCGTACGCCGGTCTCGGTGCCCGGGTCGAGAAGATCCTGCGCCTGGCCGAGGAGGAGGCGAAGGACCTGCGCGAGGAGGCCCGTCGCGCCGCCGAGCAGCACCGCGAGCTCGCCGAGTCGGCGGCCCAGCAGGTGCGCAACGACGCCGAGTCGTTCGCCGCCGACCGCAAGTCGACGGCCGAGGACGAGGGTGTCCGGATCGTCGAGAAGGCCAAGGGCGACGCCTCCACCCTGCGCGCCGAGGCCCAGAAGGACGCGGCCTCCAAGCGCGAGGAGGCCGACGCGCTCTTCGAGGAGACCCGTGCCAAGGCCGCCCAGGCCGCCGCGGACTTCGAGACCAACCTGGCCAAGCGCCGCGAGCAGTCCGAGCGCGACCTGGCCGGCCGCCAGGCCAAGGCCGAGAAGCGTCTCGCGGAGATCGAGCACCGCGCGGAGCAGCTGCGCCTGGAGGCCGAGAAGCTCCGTACGGACGCCGAGCGCCGCGCCCGCCAGACCGTGGAGACCGCGCAGCGCCAGGCCGAGGACATCGTGGCCGACGCCAACGCCAAGGCGGACCGGATCCGCAGCGAGTCCGAGCGCGAGCTGGCGGCTCTCACCAACCGCCGCGACTCGATCAACGCCCAGCTCACCAACGTCCGCGAGATGCTCGCGACGCTGACGGGTGCCGCGGTCGCCGCCGCCGCCTCCCCGATCGACGACGAGCCGGTCACCCGCGGCGTTCCGGCGCAGCAGAGCCGCTAGTCTCCGGACCGTCACCGGAAGGCAATCTTCCAGTTCAGCCCGAGGGCCCTGTGTCACCTGCGAGAGGTGGCGTAGGGCCCTCTGGCGTTCTAGCGTGGCCCAATGATCGAGCTCGAGGGCCTTACCAAACGATTCGGCGCGAAGACCGCCGTGGACAACCTCAGCTTCCAGGTCAGACCGGGGGTGGTGACCGGCTTCCTCGGCCCCAACGGGGCGGGCAAGTCCACGACCATGCGCATGATGCTCGACCTCGACAACCCGACCAGCGGGACGGTCCGGATCGACGGCAAGCACTACCGGGACCTGCCGGAGCCACTGAAGTACATCGGGGCACTGCTGGACGCGAAGGCCATGCACGGCGGCCGCAGCGCGTACAACAACCTGCTCTGCCTCGCCCAGTCGAACCGGATCCCGCGCAGCCGGGTGTCCGAGGTGCTCGACCTGGTCGGCCTGTCGGCCGTCGCCAAGAAGAAGTCGAAAGGATTTTCGCTGGGTATGGGCCAGCGGCTGGGAATCGCCTCCGCACTGCTCGGCGACCCGGAGATCCTGATGTTCGACGAACCCGTCAATGGTCTGGACCCGGAGGGAATTCTCTGGATCCGCAATCTCATGAAGGGCCTCGCGGCAGAGGGAAGGACGATCTTCGTTTCCTCCCACCTGATGAGTGAAATGGCGCTGACCGCGGAACACTTGGTCGTCATCGGACAGGGAAAGCTGCTGGCCGACCTGTCGATGGCCGATTTCATCCACCAGAACTCCCGCAGTTTCGTCCGCCTGCGCTCTCCGCAGCAGGAACGGCTGAAGGACGTCCTGCACGGGGCGGGAATCGACGCGATCAGCGTCCCGGCCACCGGCGCCCTGGAGATCGACGGGGTGTCGTCGGAGCAGCTCGGCGAGCTGGCCGCCCAGCACCAGATCGTGCTGCACGAACTCAGCCCGCAGCGGGCTTCACTGGAGGAAGCGTTCATGCGCATGACGGCCGACTCCGTCGAGTACCACGCCCACGCACCGGGCGCCCCGGGCTTCTCGGGCGGACCCGGCCCGGCCGCCGACAACCCGGCCCGGCCGGCCGACGTACCCGCGTGGGGCGCCGGCTTCGAGGCCCAGGACAAGCGCAACAAGAACAAGGGCGGCGAGTGAACGTGTCCTCCTTCTCCGCCGTCCTGCAGTCCGAGTGGACCAAGATCCGCTCGGTCGCCTCGACCTTGTGGACCCTGGCCTCCGCGGCCCTCGTCACGGTCGGCATCAGCTCCCTGCTCTGCGCCTTCATCAGCTCCTCCTTCAAGGACATGAAGCCGGAGGAGCAGGCCACCTTCGACCCGACCCTGGCCAGCTTCGCCGGCATGTCCCTGGGTCAGCTCGCGATGATCGTCTTCGGCGTGCTGGTCGTCGGCACCGAGTACAGCTCGGGCATGATCCGCACCTCGCTGGCCGCCGTGCCCCGGCGCGGCAGCTTCCTGGCCGGCAAGCTGCTCGTCGCCACCGGGCTCGCCCTGGCCGTCGGTCTCGTCACCAGCTTCGCGTCCTTCTTCATCGGACAGGCCATCCTGGGCGACCGCAGCATCGCCATCACCGAGCCGAACGTGCTGCGCGCCGTCTTCGGCGCCGGGCTGTACATGGGGATGCTCGCGCTGTTCTCCATGGGCGTGGCCACCATGCTGCGCAGCTCGATGCTCTCGCTCGGCATCCTGATGCCGTTCTTCCTCCTGGTCTCGAACATCCTCGGGGCGGTCCCGGCCACCCGGAAGGTCGCCCAGTACTTCCCCGACCAGGCCGGCTCCAAGATCATGCAGGTGATCCCGGGGGCGATGGGCAGCGACAAGGCGCCCTACGGACCCTGGGGCGGCTTCGGGATCATGGCCCTGTGGGTGCTGGCCGCCGTGCTCGGTGGTTACCTCGTCCTCAGGAAGAGGGACGCCTGAGGTCTCCGGGGCATACCCGGGTCGGTCTCAGGGGCAGCTCAGGGATCCGGCCCGGGACGGAACCGTAGGATCCTCGCTATCCTCTTAACCCTTACGCGGGCGAAAGTCGTCCCGGCCTGGTAAGGGGCAGAGCACATGATCGAGGCAGTCGGCCTGACGAAGCGCTTCGGCGCGAAGACCGCCGTCGACGACCTGTCCTTCCAGGTCAGGCCCGGCCACGTCACGGGATTCCTGGGGCCCAACGGCTCCGGGAAGTCCACCACCATGCGCCTGGTCCTGGGCCTGGACCGCCCCAGCTCCGGCCGGGTCACCATCAACGGCCTGCCCTTCCGCGAGCTGCCGAACGCCCAGCGGCACGTCGGCGCCCTGCTCGACGCCAAGGCCATGCACGGCGGCCGCCGGGCCCGCACCCACCTCCTGGCCACCGCCCAGCTGTCCGGGATCCCCGAGAAGCGGGTCGACGAGGTCCTCGGCGTCGTGGGCCTCCAGGACGTCGCCCGGCAGCGCACCAAGGGCTTCTCGCTCGGCATGGGCCAGCGCCTGGGCATCGCGACGGCCCTGCTCGGCGACCCGAAGGTGCTCCTCTTCGACGAGCCGGTCAACGGCCTCGACCCGGAGGGCATCCTCTGGGTCCGCAACCTGATGCGCCAGCTCGCCGCCGAGGGCCGCACCGTCTTCGTCTCCTCGCACCTCATGAGCGAGATGGCGCTGACCGCCGACCACCTGATCGTGATCGGCCGGGGCCGGCTGCTCGCCGACATGACCACCCAGGACTTCATCACGCACAATTCGGCCGGATTCGCACGGGTGCGCACCGCCGATACCGACCCGGCGGGGTGGGACACGCTCGGCTCCACGCTGACCAGGGCCGGCGCCCGGGTGCTCAAGGAGCCCGACGGAGCACTGCGGGTGACCGGGCTGGACCTGCCCCGGATCTCGGATCTCGCGCACCAGGCCGGCGTACGGCTGTGGGAGCTGTCGCCGCACCGGGCCTCCCTGGAAGAGGCGTACATGCGGATGACCCAGTCCTCGCTCGAGTTCACCTCCACCGAGGACCCGCGGGCCGAGCTGTGGGAACCGGATCCGCTGAGCCTGCCCGCATGGGAGGAGAGCGGCACCGCGTCCGGCCCCGACGTCCCGCAGACCGGCTTCTTCGCACCTCCGCCGCCCGGATCCGACGGAAGGCCGTTCCTGATGCCCGCCAGCCCCGGTGCGCTGGGCGCCGCCGCGCCCGGCCAGTCGCCCGATCACTCACCCGGGCCCTCCCCCGAGCCCGTGCACTCCCCCGTGCGCTCCCCCGCGCAGGGCGCCGCCGAGAACGCCGAGGACATCCGATGACCGCTCCGACGACCACGGCCGCCGGCGAGCGGACGCAGCCGGAGGGCTACAGCTCGCCGCTGCCTGCTCCCCGGCCCCACCTCGGGCACGCGCTGGCCTCGGAGTGGACCAAGCTGACCTCGGTGCGCTCCACGATGTGGACGCTCGGCTCGCTGGTGCTGCTGGTCGTCGGTGTCGGCGGTCTGGTCGTCTGGCAGACCGCGTCCCGCGACTACGAGCGGATGCCGTTCACCACCCCCGCCCTCTTCGGCCTGCTGGTCGGGCAGCTCTCGGTGATCGTGCTCGGGGTGCTGACGATGACCTCCGAGTACGGCACGGGTCTGATCCGCACCACCTTGACGGCGGCCCCCGACCGGTACCGCGTGCTCAGCGCGAAGTACCTCGTCTTCGCCGTCACCGCGTTCCTCACCACCGCCGGCTCGGTCTGCCTGGTCGGACTGGCCGCCTCGATCCTGCGCGACGGTCCGGGCTCGGGTCCGCACCCGGGCAACGAGTGGGCGGCCGGGCTCATGGGCAGCTTCTACGTCACCCTGCTCGGTGTCCTGGCCCTGGCCGTCGGGACTCTGGTGCGGCACTCCGCGGGGGCCATCGCCGTCATGCTCGGCCTCGTCACGCTGCCACCGGTGATAGGGGCGGTACTCAGCATCTGGGAGGCCCTCGCCCCGGTCGGCCGGGCCCTGCTGCGGTACAACGCGCCGGTGGCGCTCATGCAGCTGTTCGGGCTGCCCACCAACGCGACCGACCCGACGGCGGCCGGCGAAGCGGTCGCAGGCCCCGGCGACCTCAGCCACCTGATGCTGATCCTGCTGGTCACGGGTGCCGCGGTAGCCGGCTCGTACGTGGTGGTCGGCCGCCGCGACGTATGACGCCCGACGTATGACGCCCGACGCGTGACGCGCCGGGCCCGGGTGGGTCTCAGTACCTCGGGGCGTTGCGGGACCGCTGCACCTTCGAGGTGCGGCGGTCCTTCGCGTTCCAGCAGGCCTTGTGCCAGTGCCTGCGGTCGTCGACACCGCCGTACTCCGGCCAGGCCACCAGGTGCGGGGTGCCCGAGGGGATCTCCTGGTCACAGCCGGGGCAGCGGTAACGCTTGCCCGCCGCGCTGGCACCCGCGACGTGCCGGACCTTCCACTCCTCGCCCTGGTACTCCTCCGTACGCTCCAGTCCGTACCGGTCCAGGCTCCCCGGGCCCGAGCCCTGGTCCGAACGATCGGCTGGGTTCTCGCCGCCCCTGGGGCGGTTGTGGCGCGGGGACACGTATACCTCACGGATGGGCGGTCGGCAGTGACTTTCCTCCAGACTACGCGCAGCGAGGCCGGGTAACCGCAGGGTGGCTGAAGGCCGGCCATCGGAAAAGCACGACTGGCCCGACAATCCCAATAACTTTCCGGTCAGGCCGTGCCTTTGGCACGTGTCAGACGTTGTTGCCAGTGAGGAAACCGGTCCACCTGGGGGAGGCCGCGTCAGCCGCGAGGAGGCTACAGGCGATGCGCGTAGGAGCGTTTGTACTGGCGGCCCAGTTCCCGGGCCAGGGACAGGGCGAGGCACTGCACCGGGCGGTGCGGACCGCGGAGGTGGCCGAGGAGGCCGGGCTCGACTCGGTCTGGATCGCCGAGCACCACTTCGTTCCGTACGGGGTCTGCCCCTCGGCGGTGACGCTGGCGGCCCTGATGCTGGGCCGCACCCGGCGGCTGCGCGTGGCCACGGCGGTGAGCGTGCTGCCGAGCACGCATCCGGTGGCCCTGGGCGAGCAGGCGGCGCTGCTGCACCTGACCTCGGAGGGGCGGTTCACCCTGGGGGTGGGCCGGGGCGGCCCGTGGGTGGACCTGGAGGTCTTCGGCGGCGGACTCGACGCGTACGAGAACCGGTTCCCGCAGGACCTGGACCTGCTGCGCCGCTGGCTGACCGAACCCCGGGTGGGGACGGTTGCGGGGACGGCGTCGGGAGCGGGCACGGGGGCGGGCACCGGCCCGGCCGGCGAGCGCTACGGGTTCCGCGAGGTGGCCGTGGTCCCCCGCCCGTCGGAGGCGCTGGACGGGGCGGGGACAGGGCCGGAAGTGATCGTTGCCTGCACCTCTCCCGCGTCGGTCCGGCGGGCCGCCGAGCGCGGACTGCCGATGCTGCTGGGCATGCACTGCGGGGACGAGGACAAGGCCGCGATGGTCGACCTGTGGAGGCGCACCGCGCGGGCCGCGGGCCTCTCGCCGGAGGCGGCCCACGTGTCGGCCGGGGTGTGCCAGCTCGCGGACCGGACGGCGGACGCCCGGGAGACGCTCCTGAAGGCGATGCCGGGCTGGCTCAAGCAGGGCCTCGACGCACACGTGACGGTGGACGGGCGCCGGCGCGCGATGCGGGACCCGGTCGCGTACACGGAGCTGCTGTGCGACCTGCACCCCGTCGGCACCCCGGAGCTGGCCGCGGACCGGCTGGCGCGCACCTCGCAACGTACGGGCATCACGCGGTTCGCCCTGCTGACCGAGGGCTCGGGGGACCTCGCCGCCACGGAGGAGAACCTCCGGCGCCTCGGCGCCGAAGTCGTTCCGGCGTTCGGCTGAGACCAGGGCTGCCGCTCCGTTGGCACCGGAGCGGCAGCGGGATACCGGTCGGACGTCGTAGCTCAGGCGTCGAACGGAAGTGCGGTGGTTCGGTGGTGCGGCCGTACGGTGGTGCGACGGTGCGGTCGGGCGGTGATGAGGTCGTGCGGTGGTGCGGTTCGGTCCTGTGACGCGGCCCCGTGGTGCTGACGGGGCGCCGGGTCCCCGGTCCTGCTAACAGTCCCGCAGTTCCGGCGACTGGTTGAGCAGCTGCCCGCGGATCGAAGTGAACTTGGCCAACCGGTCGTCCACCGACGAGTCCAGCGGGAACACCGCCAGTCGGTGGCAGTTCTGGAAGGCCAGGCGCACTCCGAAGTGGCGCTGCAGCGCCCCCCGAATCGCGTCACTCGCAAGAGCGCGGAGCAGCTGGCCACGCGCCTGCTCGTCGGGCGGAGGCGTCTGGTTGTCGGCGAACTGGCCGCCGTCCACCTTCAGCTGGGCCACGAGCGAGCTGACCATCTCCCATGCGTAGGGCAGGGAGGTCCGGACGCAGTCGACGAAAGCGGCTTCGTCGACCTCGCCTCGCTCGGCCTGTTCGAGTAGGGCCGGTGAGACGTCGAGCGACATGGGTTCTCCTCTCGCGACCCCGGCGTTTGGGTTGCCGGAGCCTTACGGTCAGGGAAGGAGTTCGCAACGCAGTGTGCACGCGTCGCAACCTCCCGCTCACCACGGTAGGCGCCCCGTGGGTACCGCACCAGGAGAATGCGCATACAACGCGCCATCCGCGAAGGGGGCTTTCGGGGGCGAATCGCGTGCGGGCCCGTCGGTCGAGTAGCGTTGCCGACCATGCGCCTCGTCATTGCCCGCTGCTCCGTCGACTATGCGGGCCGGCTCACCGCCCATCTGCCCTCGGCACCCCGTCTGATCCTCGTGAAGGCCGACGGCAGTGTCTCGATCCACGCGGACGACCGGGCGTACAAACCGCTCAACTGGATGTCGCCGCCGTGCACCCTCAAGGAGGGGAGCGGTGACGAGGCCGGCGTCTGGACGGTCGTCAACAAGGCGGGCGAGAAGCTCATCATCACCATGGAGGAAGTCCTCCACGACTCCTCGCACGAGCTCGGCATCGACCCCGGTCTGATCAAGGACGGCGTCGAGGCCCACCTGCAGGAGCTCCTGGCCGACCGGATCGACACCCTGGGCGAGGGGTACACGCTGATCCGCCGCGAGTACATGACGGCGATCGGACCCGTGGACATCCTGTGCCGGGACGCCGACGGCGGGACGGTGGCCGTGGAGATCAAGCGGCGCGGCGAGATCGACGGCGTCGAGCAGCTCACCCGCTACCTGGAACTGCTGAACCGCGATCCGCACCTGGCGCCCGTGAGGGGCGTCTTCGCGGCCCAGGAGATCAAGCCCCAGGCCCGCGTCCTGGCGACGGACCGCGGCATGCACTGCGTCGTCCTCGACTACAACGCCATGCGCGGCATCGAGGACGACAAGCTCCGCCTGTTCTGACGGGGACCGGGAGCGGGCCGGGACACGGCCCGGCGGCCGGTCAGGCCTACGACCCCACCGTCCCCGTCGGCGTCGTCGGGGTGGTCGGCGGGGTGGTCGGCGGGGTGGTCGCGGGTGCCGGCTCGCTCGACGTCGGCGCGGACGGGCTCGAGGACGACGGCGGCGGGGACGGGTTCCCCGGAGTCGAAGAACGCGGAGTCGGCGAGGGCTTGCGCGGCGGGGACTTCCGCGGCGACGGGCCCGCGCTCGGCTCCGCCGCGGCGGGAGCCGAGGTCTCCGGATCCGGCGCGGCAGGATCGTTCCCGCTCGTGTCCGGCGCGCCGGGCGACCCAGCCGTCTCCGGCGTCGTCGGGGTGGTCGAGACGCCCGGGCCCTGTACCGGGGGCAGCGCGTCCTCGGACGTGTTCATGGCCAGCGCGACCACCGTGCCGAGCACCGCCACCGTCAGCGCCCCGGCCGCGGCCAGCAGGACCGGCCTGCGGCGGGACTCCCGCCGCGGTGAGGGCTTGACGGGGGCCGGGACCGGGACGGGCTCCGGGCTGAGCGGGAAGGCGTCCTCGAACACCTCCGCCAGTGTCGCGGGCGGGACCGAGCCCGGCGGCGCGATCGCGGGTACGACGGTGGTCACCGCTTCCGGAGTCCCCGCACCCCCCTGCGCCCCCGTGCCGACCGGGCCCCGCGGGACCGGGCGGCCCCCAGGACCCTGCGCAGCCGCCGCACCCGCGGGCTTCAGCGGAGCCCCGGCGGAAGCCGGAACCGAAACCGGACCGGCGGCCCCGGGCACGGACCCGGCCCCGGGCACGGTCCCGGCACGGGGTGCGGGCGCCGGCAGGGCCGCGGGCGGGGTCGTGGCCGCACGCGCGGCCGCGGTCCCGGCCACGCCGGGCGGAGCCAGCCGCAGCGGCGGCGAGGCCTCCACCCCGGCCTTCTCCCGGTCGGTGACCAGCGCCAGCGCACGCCGCCCCGCCACGGTCCCCCGCTTGTCGGCAAGGGCGCCGCGCAGGCCTATCGAGGCCTCCAGCTCCGCCCGCGCCCGGTCGAGCCGTCCCTCGCACAAGGCCAGTACCCCGAGTTCGTGGTGGAAGTACGCCTGCTCCGCGACCTCTCCCGCCTTGCGCGCGGCCTCCGCGCCCGAGCGCAGCACCCGCTCCCACGCCTCCCAGTGCAGCGAGGCCGCGAACGCCGGGGCCGCCGTCCGCGCCAGCAGGACCGCGGCCACCACGTCGGCCCCGGCCAGCGCCGCGAGCACCGCGTCGGCCTCCGCGGCGACCCGTTCCGGGGTCACCGAGGTGTGTCCGGTCCACCAGGCGTAGTGCCGGGCGGCCGTACGGGCGCCCTCGGCCGCCGAGTCCCCGTACCCGGCCTCCTCCAGCTGCCGGGCGACGCCGGCGGCGAGCCGGTAGCGCGTCCCGACGGGGGTCAGCAGCCCGCAGCCGAGCAGCTCGCCCACCGCCAGGTCGGCGTGCGTGTCACCGACCAGCGCCGGCAGGTGCGCGTGGTGCGGCATCTCGCCGCCCAGCGCGCAGGCGATCCGCAGGGCGGCCCGCGCCGACTCGCTGACCCGCGAGGCCAGCAGTTCCGCCGGGGCGGCGCCCTCGGCGCGCGTGGGCAGCGGTATCAGGGACGCCTCGCGCGGGCGCTCCTCGAAGACGCCGGGCTCCTCGTCCTCGTCCTGGCCGTCCGCCCGGTTCAGTTCGTCGCGCCGGCGCAGCAGGGCGGCGGCCTGTACGAAGCGCAGCGGCAGCCCCTCGGAGGCGAAGCACAGGTCGCCCGCCCAGGCTGTCTCCTCCTCGGTCAGGGGACGCCCGACGCCCGCCTCGAGCAGGGCCACGCAGTCGGCGCGGGCCAGTCCGCCGAGGAAGACCTCTTCGAGGTGCGAATCGTCGGAGGGGGACCGGGTGCCGGGGGTGGCGGCCAGCAGGTAGGCGCACTCCGGCGTGGCCCGCAGCAGCTCGTCGAGGGCGGAGCCGCCCATGTCGAGGTCGTCGAGGAGGACGACGGCTCCGATCTCCCGGACGCGGGCGAGGAGTTCGGCCCGGTCCGGCCGCTCGGCCGGGGCCTCGTAGACGGCGGCGTACAGCGCGTGGAGCAGCTCACCTGCCTGCTGGTGGCCGTGCGCACTGAGCCGTACGACCCCGTCGGGGGCCATGTCCGCGCAGACCTCGGCGACGGAGTCGAGCAGCGCCGTACGGCCGGATCCGGGGGGACCGGTCAGGCGGACGGAGCGGCCGCGTCCGAGGAGCCGTACGAGGCGCTCGCGCTCCTCCTCACGGCCGAGCAGCCGGCGCGTGCCCGCCGGGGCGCCCGGCGGTACGGGGGGCCGTGCCGCGGCCGCGCCCGAGGTGCGGGCGGCGGGGGTGCGCCTGGCCGGGAGACGGGCGGGCTCGCCGCCGGGCCGGTGGGTCGGCTCGATCTCGCTGCCGTCGACGGGGTTCACCGTGAGGGTGAAGTCCCCGGCGGTCAGCGTCACGACCCGTGCGGGTGCGTCCGCCGTCCCGGCAGCCTGTCCCTGAGTGCGGTCCATGACCAAGTCCCCCGATCGCGCCCTGCGCCGTCGTTGCCGTCTGTCGCCCGGCCTTCGCTCACGCCGCTGTCGCTACTGGTCCGGTTTCCGCCCGAACCCTAGACCGTGCCCGGCCGCGCCGGAACCGCAGGGGTGTCTTCACCACCGGACCGTTACGTTTCTGCAGGGGGTGTACACCCGGGGTCCGCAGGATCAGACGCGCGGCAGGGATTCCGCTTCGAGGCCGCCCTCGATCGCGAGGATCCGGTGCAGGCGGGTGGCGACGAGCAGCCGCTGCATCTGCGGGGGGACCCCGCGCAGGACGAGCCGCCGGCCGGTCCGGCCGGCCCGGCGGTGTGCGCCCATGATGACGCCCAGGCCGGTCGCGTCCCAGGAGTCGAGCCCGGTGAGGTCCAGCACGAGGTCGCCGCGCCCGTCGTCGAGGGCGGTGTGCAGGGCCGTCCGGGCGTCCGCCGCGCTGCGCACGTCGAGGCGGCCCCCGACAGCGAGTTCGGCGTGGTCGCCCCTGATGTGCATGTGTGCTCCCGGCAGTGCGGTACTGCGTACATATGGTCCGACTGGTCCGTGGTCGGCAACTCTCAATCCAACTGACTGCCTCAGGGGCGGGGAAGTTGCCGACCGTGAGCGAACCGATACCAAATTCACTCCGAGGGGTGAAGAACGGTGTTCGAACGCACCGTCCCGTCCCGGCGCCGCCGCCGGCCCCCGGTTCAGTGCTGGTAGAAGCCCTGACCGCTCTTGCGGCCGATGTCGCCCGCGTCCACCATGCGGCGCATCAGCTCCGGCGGCGCGAACTTCTCGTCCTGGCACTCGGTGTAGATGTTGCTGGTGGCGTGCAGCAGGATGTCGACGCCGGTGAGGTCGGCGGTGGCCAGCGGGCCCATCGCGTGACCGAAGCCGAGCTTGCAGGCGATGTCGATGTCCTCGGCGGACGCGACGCCCGATTCGTACAGTTTCGCGGCTTCGACGACCAGCGCGGAGATCAGACGGGTCGTCACGAAGCCGGCGACGTCGCGGTTGACCACGATGCAGGTCTTGCCGACGGACTCGGCGAACGCCCGGGTGGTGGCGAGGGTCTCGTCGCTCGTCTTGTAGCCGCGTACGAGCTCGCACAGCTGCATCATCGGGACGGGCGAGAAGAAGTGCGCGCCGACGACCCGCTCCGGACGCTCCGTCACGGCCGCGATCTTGGTGATCGGGATGGCCGAGGTGTTGGAGGCGAGGATCGCGTCCTCGCGCACGAGCTTGTCGAGCGCGCGGAAGATCTCGTGCTTGACTTCCAGCTTCTCGAAGACGGCCTCGACGACGATGTCGGCGTCGGCGACCGCCTCGAGGTCGGTGCTGGTGGTGATGCGGGCCAGCGCGGCCTCGGCATCCTCGGCGCTCAGCTTGCCCTTCGAGACGAACTTGTCGTACGAAGCCTTGATCCCGTCGGTCCCCCGGGTCAGCGCGGCGTCGGTGACATCGCGCAGCACGACGTCCCAACCCGCCTGAGCGGAGACCTGCGCGATTCCGGAACCCATCAGTCCGGCACCGATGACGGCGAGCTTCCCTGCCACTGCACACCCCACGCTCTTCCATACGGCACGGCCCCCGGTACGGGCACGGCCTTCGATACGGAACGGTCTTCGATACGGCACGGTCTCGTACCTTCTCCGGCGGAGACTAGCGTCCGCGAGGGGTCGTGTGACCGCGAAGTAACACGCGTCACGTCTCAGATGACGGACATCACACCGGTACGGCCCAGCAGTGCGCCAGGGGGCCCCAGTTGGCCCGCGGGCTCCTCCGTCCCCAACTACGCTGGCGGACATGGTGAACCTCACGCGCATCTACACCCGCACCGGCGACAAGGGCACGACGGCCCTCGGCGACATGAGGCGGACCGCCAAGACCGACCTGCGGATCTCGGCCTACGCCGACGCCAACGAGGCCAACGCGGCCATCGGAACGGCGATCGCACTCGGCGGACTGTCCGCCGATGTCGCGAAGGTCCTGGTCCGGGTGCAGAACGACCTGTTCGACGTCGGCGCGGACCTGTGCACGCCCGTCGCCGAGAAGCCGGAGTATCCCCCGCTGCGCGTCGAGCAGTTCTACATCGACGCGCTGGAGGCGGACTGCGACCGCTTCAACGAGGGCCTGGAGAAGCTCCGCAGCTTCATCCTCCCCGGCGGCACCGCCGGGGCGGCCCTGCTCCACCAGGCCTGCACGGTGGTCCGCCGCGCGGAACGCTCCACCTGGGCGGCTCTGGAGGTGCACGGCGACGTGATGAACCCGCTGACGGCCACCTACCTCAACCGCCTCTCCGACCTCCTGTTCATCCTGGCGCGCACGGCCAACAAGGAGGTCGGCGACGTGCTGTGGGTCCCGGGCGGCGAACGCTGACACCCGTCCGCCCGCGGCCGGGCCTCCGCGGGCGCCCGCTTCCGCCACGGCCCGCGGGCGGCGGCGGTCAGGACGTGGATGCGGTCGCCCCGCTTCCTCGCCGCCGGTGACCGGAGGGGCCGGGGCGCACTGCATCCTTCGATGTACCGGCCCTCGGCCCCGGTGGCGATGTCCGCGCCCGCCGCAGCCTGTTGGATGGGACAGTGACCCCCAAGATCCCCGCCCCCCACCGCGACGACGTCCTCCTCGCCGTGATCAGCGTCCTCGCGGGCCTGTTCCTGTGGTCGCTCGGGGTGTACAGCTCCCCCTCCCGGACCCTGCTCCCCGACTGGGCGGCCCTGGTCCCCCTCGCCGCCCTCGGCGCGATGGAGCCGCTGCGCCGCAGCGCGCCCCGCGTGACCCTGGCCGTCGGCACCGCCGGGGTGATCGCCGACCAGTTCACGGTGGGAAATCTGGCCACCGTTCTGATCTTCACCGACCTGATGTACGCGGCGGTCGTCTACGGCAAGGCCGCCATGGCCCGCCGTCTTCCCGTCACCACCGGCCTGATCACCGTCGCCGTCACCATCGCGTCCGTGGCCTGGCTGCGCACCCCGCAGGCCCTGATGATCGGCGTGGTCACCGGCATCGTGAGCTTCGGCCCGGCCCTGACCGGAGCCACCCTGCGCAACCACCGCGAGGCCGCCGAGGCCGCCCGGCTGCGCGCCGAGCAGACCGCGCTGCTCGCCGAGACGGACCGCGCCCAGGCCGTGGTCGCGGAACGCGCCCGGATGGCCCGCGAGCTGCACGACATGGTGGCCAACCACCTCTCCGCCATCGCCATCCACTCCACGGCCGCGCTCTCCATCGACTCCCCCGCCACCAGCCGCGAGTCCCTCGCGGTGATCCGGGAGAACAGCGTCCAGGGCCTGGCCGAAATGCGCCGGCTGATCGGGCTGTTGCGGGACGCGGGCGCGGACTCCGGGCAAGAGGCGGTCGCCATGCCGTCGCTGGACGGGCTCGACGCCCTGCTGGAGCAGGCCCGGACGAACGGAACGGCGAGCGGACTGGACTTCGTCCTCCTCGACGGCCGCTCCCCCGGACCCGGGGGACCCGGGCGCCCCGCCGAGCCGCTGCCGGCCCCGGTGGGCCTGGCGGCGTACCGGATCGTCCAGGAATCACTGACGAACGCCCTCAAGCACGCCGCCCCGGGCACGGTCACCGTCCGCCTCACCGACGACCGCGCCGGAGGGGGCCCGCTGACCGTGGAGGTCGACTCCCCGTACGGGGACCGGCCCGGGCCGCGCGCCCCCGGCTCCGGGGCCGGCCTGACCGGCATGCGGGAGCGGACGGAGCTGCTCGGCGGCCGGTTCGAGGCGGGCCGCGACGGCGCGGCATGGCGGGTGCGGGCATCGCTGCCCGCCGAGGAGAGGGCGGTACGGGCATGACGGCGATCAGGGTCGTGGTGGCGGAGGACCAGAGCGCGGTGCGGGCCGGGCTGGTGCTCATCCTGCGCAGCGCGGGCGACATCGAGGTGGCGGGCGAGGCCCGTGACGGGGAGGAGGCGGTGCGCCTGACCCGGGAGCTGCGGCCTGACCTGGTGCTCATGGACGTGCAGATGCCGCGCCTGGACGGGGTGTCGGCGACCCGTCAGGTGGTCGCGGAGGGGCTGGCTGACGTTCTCGTGCTCACGACCTTCGACCTCGACGAGTACGTCTTCGGGGCGCTGCGCGCCGGCGCGGCGGGTTTCCTGCTGAAGAGCGCGGACGCGGCCGAGCTGATCGAGGCGGTCCGGACGGTCGCGCGCGGCGAGGGCCTGATCGCCCCGGCGGTGACGCGGCGGCTGATCGCGGAGTTCGCGGCTCCCCGGCCCGTACGGGTTCCCGTGCCCGCGGCCGTGGACTCACTGACCCGGCGCGAGCGGGAGGTGCTGGGCGCCTTGGGCGCGGGGCTGTCGAACGCGGAGATCGCGGTGCGCCTGGGGATGGCGGAGGCGACGGTGAAGACGCACGTCAGCAGGGTGCTGGGGAAGCTGGGCCTGCGAAGCCGAGCCCAAGCCGCGGTGTTGGCGCGGGAGTTGGCGATCCAGTAGGGGCGCGGTGGAGGCCCGGTGGGGAGCGGGGCGGGAAGGGGGCGGGAACGGGGCGGTTCGGCTTCACCGGGAGGTCTGGACCTCTTGACGCTTGGTCCAGACCTTTCTACCCTCCAACCCAACTGTGGTGAGCGTGCCATGACAAAAAGATCATGTCGGGCAGGCTCACGGGCGGCGCAGGTCCCACCCCCATGCCGCGGCCATCCCCACGGCCGCGACGGACCTCGGAGGAGCACCCTTGAGCACAGCACCCCCACGACGCGCACCGTTTTTCCGAAGAGTGGCGGCCGCCCTGGCCGTGCTCGCCCTGCCCGTCGCCGGGCTGGTGGCCATCGCCGCCCCCGCCGAGGCCGCCGCCTCGGCGACCGCGACGTACACCAAGGTCTCCGACTGGGGCTCCGGCTTCGAGGGCAAGTGGACGGTGAAGAACACCGGCACGACCACCCTCAGCAGCTGGACCGTGGAATGGGACTATCCGTCCGGCACCGCCGTCACCTCCGCCTGGGACGCCACCGTCACCAGCTCCGGCACCCACTGGACCGGCAAGAACGTCGGCTGGAACGGCACCCTCGCGCCCGGCGCGAGCGTCAGCTTCGGCTTCAACGGGACCGGCTCCGGCGCGCCCGGCGGCTGCAAGGTCAACGGCGGCACCTGCGACGGCGGCAGCACCCCCACCGACAACCCGCCCGGCGCCCCCGGAACCCCCACGGCCGGCGGCGTCACGGACACCGGACTGACGCTCGGCTGGTCCGCGGCCACCGACGACAAGGGCGTCAAGAACTACGACGTCTACCGCGGCGGCGCCAAGATCGCCACGGTCACCACCCCCTCTTACACCGACTCGGGCCTGACCAAGGGCACGACGTACGCCTACACCGTCACCGCCCGCGACACCATCGACCAGACCGGGCCCTCCTCCGGCACCCTGTCGGTGACCACCACCGGCGGCACCACCCCGCCCGACCCGGGCAACCCCGGCTCCGCCGTCAAGCTCGGCTACTTCACGGACTGGGGCGTCTACCAGCGCAACTACCACGTGAAGAACCTGGTCACCTCGGGCACCGCCTCGAAGATCACGCACATCAACTACGCCTTCGGCAACGTGCAGGGCGGCAAGTGCACCATCGGTGACGCCTACGCCGACTACCAGAAGACCTACGACGCCTCCTCCAGCGTCTCCGGCGTCGCCGACACCTGGGACCAGCCGGTCGCGGGCAACTTCAACCAGCTGCGCCAGCTGAAGAAGAAGTACCCGAACATCAAGGTCCTGTACTCCTTCGGCGGCTGGACCTGGTCCGGCGGCTTCGGCCAGGCCGCGGCCAACCCCGCCGCCTTCGCCCAGTCCTGCTACGACCTGGTCGAGGACCCGCGCTGGGCCGACGTCTTCGACGGCATCGACATCGACTGGGAGTACCCGAACGCCTGCGGCCTGTCCTGCGACACCAGCGGCGCCGCCTCCCTGAAGAACGTGCTCTCCGCGCTGCGCGCCAAGTTCGGCGGCAGCAGCCTGGTCACCGCCGCGATCTCCGCCGACGGCTCCAACGGCGGCAAGCTCGACCTCGCCGACTACGCGGGCGCGGCCCAGTACGTGGACTTCTACAACGTCATGACGTACGACTTCTTCGGCGCGTGGGACGCCAAGGGCCCGACGGCCCCGCACTCCCCGCTCACCTCCTACACCGGCATCCCGATCGCCGGCTTCAACTCCGAAGCCGCGATCACCAAGCTCAAGGGCAAGGGCATCGCCGGCTCCAAGCTCAACCTCGGCATCGGCTTCTACGGCCGCGGCTGGACCGGCGTCACCCAGGCCGCCCCCGGCGGCGCCGCCACCGGACCGGCCCCCGGCACCTACGAGCAGGGCATCGAGGACTACAAGGTCCTCAAGAGCAGCTGCCCGTCGACCGGCACGGTCGCCGGCACCGCGTACGCCAAGTGCGGCAGCAACTGGTGGAGCTACGACACCCCGGCCACCATCGCGGGCAAGATGAGCTGGGTGAAGCAGCAGGGCCTCAGGGGCGCGTTCTCCTGGGAGTTCAGCGGCGACACGGCGAACGGCGAGCTCGCCAACGCGATCCACACCGGCCTGCAGTAGGCCCCGCGCGCCGGCCGGTGAACGACGAAGCCGGGGAGACGGGTCCGCCCCCGTCTCCCCGGCTTCTCCTCCTTCACGCGCCGCTCGCACGGCTCGGCCCCGGGGGCATCCCCGGCTTCGCGGCGCTGCGCCGGACTCCGTCCGGCGGGGACAACCCGGCGCCGGCGGGCCTCACGCCACGTTGACCCGCTGCCCGGGAGGCGCGGCCTCGAGCCAGGCCAGGAAACCGGTCAGCGCGTCATCGCTCATCGCCAGTTCCAGGCGGGTCCCCCGGTGGCGACAGCAGAGCACCACGGCGTCGGACAGCAGGGCCAGCTCCTCCTCGCCCTCGGGGGCGCGGCGGGCGATGACCTCGATGGAGGACCGCTCCAGCAGCCGGCGCGGCCGGGGGGAGTAACTGAAGACGCGGAACCAGTCGACGCGGTCACCGCTGTAGCGCGCGACCCCGTACACCCAGCCCTTGCCGGAGATGTCGAGCTCTTCGGCCACGCCCCAGCGCAGGCTGCAGTCGAAGGTGCCGCCGGAACGCTGGATCAGCCTGCGGCGCAACGCGAAGACGAACAACCCGATCACCACCAGGGCTACGACCAGGCCGCTCACAAGCAGAGCGAGGAGCATCTTTCACCGACCTCCTCGCTCATCGAATACCTCGTACGACGGGGCGCCTCCCGGGCGAAGCCCGGGAGCGACCTGCATCGCCTCAGCCGCGACCCGGTCTGGGATGTTCCAGACCGGACCGCGGCTGAGGTTTCACACTCTTACCGGTACCGGGGTTCAGCGCCCCGAAACCGCGCGCAACCGGACATCGGCGCGACGTTCGGCGGCCCCATCGGTCTCCGACTTCGCGCGCTCCAGTGCCCGCTCCGCCCGCTCGACATCGATCTCGTCGGCAAGCTCGGCGATCTCGGCCAGCAGGGACAGCTTGTTGTCCGCGAACGAGATGAATCCGCCGTGCACCGCGGCGATGACAGTGTCGCCACCGACGGTACGGATGGTCACCGGGCCCGATTCCAGCACACCGAGAAGCGGCTGGTGACCGGGCATGACGCCGATGTCGCCGGACGTGGTGCGGGCGACAACCAGGGTGGCCTCGCCGGACCAGACACTACGGTCCGCCGCGACCAGCTCGACGTGCAGCTCAGCAGCCAAGGTGGCTCCTCGGGTCACCACCCGGCGGGAAAGCCGGGTGTTGGGTCAAATTCTAATGGGCGTGGGGAGAGGGACGGGACACACCCGCCCCTCTCCGTCATTCAGCTGTGCTCGCGAGGAGCGCGGCTTCAGGAGACGCCCAGCTCCTTGGCGTTGGCCTTGAGGTCCTCAATGCCACCGCACAGGAAGAACGCCTGCTCGGGGAAGTGGTCGTAGTCGCCGTCGCAGATCGCGTTGAAGGCGACGATCGACTCGTCGAGCGGGACGTCCGAACCGTCGACGCCGGTGAACTGCTTGGCGACGTGCGTGTTCTGCGACAGGAAGCGCTCGACACGACGGGCACGGTGGACAACGAGCTTGTCCTCCTCGCCCAGCTCGTCGATACCGAGGATCGCGATGATGTCCTGGAGGTCCTTGTACTTCTGGAGGATCCCCTTGACGCGCATCGCCGTGGCGTAGTGGTCCGCCGCGATGTACCGCGGGTCGAGGATGCGGGACGTCGAGTCCAGCGGGTCCACGGCCGGGTAGATGCCCTTCTCGGAGATCGGACGGGAAAGAACCGTCGTCGCGTCGAGGTGGGCGAAGGTGGTGGCCGGCGCCGGGTCGGTCAGGTCGTCCGCGGGGACGTAGATCGCCTGCATCGAGGTGATCGAGTGACCGCGGGTCGACGTGATGCGCTCCTGCAGCAGACCCATCTCGTCAGCCAGGTTCGGCTGGTAACCCACGGCGGACGGCATGCGGCCCAGAAGGGTCGACACCTCCGAACCGGCCTGGGTGTAACGGAAGATGTTGTCGATGAAGAAGAGCACGTCCTGCTTCTGCACATCGCGGAAGTACTCCGCCATGGTCAGACCGGCCAGGGCGACGCGAAGACGGGTGCCCGGGGGCTCGTCCATCTGGCCGAAGACGAGCGCCGTCTTGTCGATGACGCCCGAGTCGGCCATTTCCTCGATGAGGTCGTTGCCCTCACGGGTACGCTCACCGACGCCCGCGAAGACCGACACACCGTCGTGGTTGTTGGCGACGCGGTAGATCATTTCCTGGATCAGAACGGTCTTGCCGACACCGGCACCACCGAACAGACCGATCTTTCCACCCTTGACGTACGGGGTGAGGAGGTCGATGACCTTGACGCCGGTCTCGAACATCTCGGTCTTCGACTCGAGCTCGTCGAATCGGGGCGCCTTGCGGTGGATCGGCCAGCGCTCGGTGACGTTGGCGTTCTCCTCCGGGTAGTTCAGCACCTCACCGAGGGTGTTGAACACCTTGCCCTTGGTGAAGTCACCGACGGGGACGGTGATGCCCTCGCCCGTGTCGGTCACCGGGGCCTGGCGGACCAGACCGTCGGTGGGCTGCATGGAGATGGTGCGGACCAGGCCGTCACCCAGGTGCTGGGCGACTTCCAGGGTCAGCGTCTTGAGCGCGCCGTCCTGGGCCGGGTCGGCCACCTGGACCTTCAGCGCGTTGTAGATCTCGGGCATGGCGTCGACGGGGAACTCCACGTCGACGACCGGGCCGATGACCCGGGCGACGCGGCCCGTGGCGGCGGCCGTCTCAACAGTGGTCGTCATTACTTGTCACTCCCCGCGGTCGCGTCAGCCATGGCGCTCGCGCCACCGACGATCTCGCTGATTTCCTGGGTGATTTCGGCCTGGCGGGCCGCGTTGGCAAGCCGGGAGAGGCTCTTGATGAGATCCCCGGCGTTGTCGGTGGCCGACTTCATCGCACGACGGCGGGCGGCGTGCTCGGAAGCGGCCGACTGCAGCAGTGCGTTGTAGATGCGGCTCTCGACGTAGCGCGGCAGGAGGGCGTCGAGGACGTCCTCCGCCGACGGCTCGAAGTCGAACAGCGGAAGGATCTCGCCCTTCGCGCCGGACTCCTCTTCGACCTGGTCGAGGCTGAGCGGCAGCATCCGGCCGTCCACCGCGTTCTGCGTCATCATCGACACGAATTCCGTGTAGACGATGTGCAGCTCGTCGACGCCGCCCTCGGCCGTGTCCGTCTGGATGGCCTCGATCAGCGGCGCCGCGACGCGCTTGGCGTCGCCGTAGGCCGGGCTGTCGGTGAAGCCGGTCCACGACTCCGCGACCTTGCGCTCGCGGAAGGCGTAGTAGGCCACACCCTTACGGCCGACGATGAACGTGTCGACCTCCTTGCCCTCGCCGCGGAGCCGCTCGGAGAGCCGCTCCGCCTGCTTGATGGCGTTCGAGGAGTAGCCGCCGGCCAGACCGCGGTCGCTCGTGATGAGCAGGACCGCGGCACGCGTCGGCGCCTCGACCTCGGTGGTCAGGGCGTGCTTGGTGTTCGAACCGGTCGCCACCGCGGTCACCGCACGGGTGAGCTCGGTCGCGTACGGCATCGACGCCGCCACCTTGCGCTGCGCCTTGACGATGCGCGAGGCGGCGATCATTTCCATCGCCTTGGTGATCTTCTTGGTCGCCGTGACGGCACGGATGCGACGCTTGTAGACCCGGAGCTGCGCTCCCATGAGTCAGGTCCCTTCCGTCGTCACTTGGAGACGTTGACGGCCGGCGCGTCCTCGCCCAGGAGCTTGCCGTCCGAGGTCTCGAACCCACGCTTGAAGTCAGCGATGGCGTCAGCGATGGAGGTGAGGGTGTCGTCCGACATCTTGCCGCCGTCCGCGATGGAGGTGAGGAGGTCCTTGCGCGTCACGCGCAGGTGCTCCAGCAGCTCCGACTCGAAGCGACGGATGTCGGCGACCGGGACGTCGTCCATCTTGCCGGTGGTACCGGCCCAGACGGAGATGACCTGCTCCTCGACGGGCATCGGCTGGTACTGGCCCTGCTTCAGCAGCTCGACGAGGCGCTTGCCGCGCTCCAGCGAGTTCTTCGAAGCGGCGTCCAGGTCGGAACCGAAGGCGGCGAACGCCTCCAGCTCGCGGTACTGGGCGAGGTCCAGGCGCAGACGGCCGGAAACCTGCTTCATAGCCTTGTGCTGGGCCGAGCCACCGACGCGGGAGACCGAGATGCCGACGTTCAGCGCCGGGCGCTGGCCCGCGTTGAACAGGTCGGACTCGAGGAAGCACTGGCCGTCGGTGATGGAGATGACGTTGGTCGGGATGAACGCCGACACGTCGTTCGCCTTGGTCTCGACGATCGGAAGACCGGTCATCGAACCGGCACCCATGTCGTCGGAGAGCTTGGCGCAGCGCTCCAGCAGACGGGAGTGCAGGTAGAAGACGTCGCCCGGGTAGGCCTCGCGGCCCGGCGGACGGCGCAGCAGCAGCGACACGGCGCGGTAGGCGTCGGCCTGCTTCGACAGGTCGTCGAAGATGATCAGGACGTGCTTGCCGGCGTACATCCAGTGCTGGCCGATGGCCGAACCGGTGTACGGCGCCAGGTACTTGAAGCCGGCCGGGTCGGACGCCGGGGCGGCGACGATCGTCGTGTACTCGAGCGCGCCGGCGTCTTCCAGGGCGCCGCGAACGGACGCGATGGTCGAGCCCTTCTGGCCGATGGCGACGTAGATGCAGCGGACCTGCTTGTTCACGTCGCCCGAGCGCCAGTTGTCGCGCTGGTTGATGATCGTGTCGACGGCCAGAGCGGTCTTGCCGGTCTGACGGTCGCCGATGATCAGCTGACGCTGACCACGGCCGACCGGAACCATCGCGTCGATCGCCTTGTAGCCGGTCTGCATCGGCTCGTGGACCGACTTGCGGACCATGACGCCGGGGGCCTGCAGCTCGAGGGCGCGGCGGCCCTCGGTCGCGATCTCGCCGAGGCCGTCGATCGGGTTGCCGAGCGGGTCGACGACGCGGCCGAGGTAACCCTCGCCGACGCCGACGGAGAGCACCTCACCGGTGCGCTGCACCGGCTGGCCCTCCTCGATACCGCTGAACTCGCCGAGGACGACCGCGCCGATCTCGCGCTCGTCGAGGTTCAGGGCGAGACCGAGGGTCCCGTCCTCGAACTTCAGCAGCTCGTTCGCCATGGCGGAGGGCAGGCCCTCCACCTTCGCGATGCCGTCGCCGGCAACGCTGACCGTCCCGACCTCCTCGCGCGAGGCCGCGTCCGGCTGGTACGACTGGACAAAGTTCTCCAGTGCGTCCCGGATCTCCTCCGGCCGGATCGTGAGCTCCGCCATCTGGGTTCCCTGCTCTCCTTGTTGGGCCTGAAGCTTCTTAGGGGTCTGGGGGCTACCCCCAGGAATCTTCTGCAAGTTCTGCACGGCCCAACCGGGCCGCTAGGAATGCTTTGTTATAAGTGGCTGGTCAGCCGGCCATGCGGCGGGACGCCTCGGAGAGGCGCTCCGCGATGGTGCCGTCGATGACCTCGTCGCCGACACGCACCGAGATCCCGCCGAGGACCTCGGGGTCCACGTCCAGGTTCAGGTGCATCTCGCGGCCGTACAGCTTGGCCAGGACCGCACCGAGACGCTGCTTCTGCACGTCGCTGAGCGGAACCGCGGTGGTCACGGTGGCGACCATGCGGTTGCGGCGCTCGGCGGCGAGCGTGGAAAGGGACTCGAGGCCCGCTTCCAGGCTACGTCCACGCGGGTGGGTGACGAGACGCGTGACGAGACGCTCGGTGACGGCGTTCGTCTTGCCGCCGAGCAGGCTGCGCAGCAGCTCGCTCTTGGCGGCGGCGGTCGCCGACCGGTCGGTCAGTGCGGCGCGCAGCTCGGTGCTCGAGGTGACGATCCGGCCGAAACGGAACAGCTCGTCTTCCACGTCGTCGAGTGCGCCCGTGCTCTGGGCCGCCGTGAGGTCGGCGGTGGCCGCCAGCCTCTCGAGCGAGTCGACCAGGTCACGGGACTGCGACCAGCGGGACCGGACCATGCCCGACACCAGGTCGAGGGTCTCCCCGCCCACCTGGCCGCCGAGCAGCCGGCCGGCCAGCTCGGCCTTGGCCTCGCCGGACTGCGCCGGGTCCGTGATGACCCGACGCAGCGAGACCTCACGGTCGAGCAGCGCGGTGACGGCCGCCAGCTCGCCTGCGAGCTTCGCCGCGTCGACGGACGTGTTGTCCGTCAGCGCGTCGAGACGCTCGCGAGCGGTGGCCAGCGCGTCGCGGCTCGCTCCGTTCATCGGGCCGCCTCGGCCTTCTCCTCGAGCTCGCTGAGGAAGCGGTCGATCGTGCGGCTCTGCCGGGCGTGGTCCTCGAGGGACTCGCCGACGAGCTTTCCGGCCAGGTCGGTGGCGAGCTTGCCCACGTCCTGACGGAGCGCCGAAGAGGCGGCCTTGCGGTCGGCCTCGATCTGGGTGTGGCCGGCAGCGATGATCTCCTCACGCTGCCGCTGACCCTCTGCGCGCAGTTCTTCCTTGAGCGCAGTGCCCTGCTCCAGAGCGTCCTGGCGCAGGCGAGCGGCCTCGTGCCGGGCCTCGGCGAGCTGGGCCTTGTACTGCTCCAGCACGCTCTGAGCCTCGGTCTGAGCGGCCTCAGCCTTTTCGATACCGCCTTCGATGGCCTCGCGGCGCTCGTCCAGAACCTTGTTGATGTTCGGGAGGAGCTTCTTCGCGAGGAAACCGAAGACGATGACGAAGGCGATCAGACCGATGACGAGCTCGGGGATCGGCGGAATGAGCGGGTTTTCCGTCTCAGCCGCGAGAACCAGGAGGTTCACATCAGTGCCTTTCGTCGATTCGGACTAGTCGTGGAGTTCGTCTTAGTAGACGAACGGCATGACCAGGCCGATGAGGGCGAGCGCCTCACAGAACGCGAAGCCGAGGATCTGGTTGGCGCGGATCAGACCGGCAGCCTCGGGCTGACGGGCAAGAGCCTGCGTGCCGTTACCGAAGATGATGCCGACGCCGACGCCGGGGCCGATGGCCGCGAGGCCGTAGCCGACGGAGCTGAGGGAGCCGGTGACGCCTTCGGTGGCAGCGAGGATCTGGGACATGCCAGTTCTTCCTTCTCTTTCACGGACCGGTGGGGGTTGGCCACCGGACGACAGGGGGTTTGGGGGGCGGGCCTGGCTCAGTGGTGCTCGGCGAGCGCGCCCTGGATGAAGCTGCAGGCCAGGAGGACGAAGACGTACGCCTGGACAGCCTGGATGAAGAGCTCGAAGGCGGTCATCACGATCACCATCACGAACGAGACACCCGCGTAGGCGATGCCGATGCCGTTCAGCAGGTACCAGCTGGCGATCGTGAAGAGCAGCAGCAGGGTGTGACCCGCGAACATGTTCGCGAAGAGTCGGACCGCGTGGGTGAACGGGCGCACCAGGACGTTCGAGAAGAACTCGATGACCATGACCAGCGGGAGAACCGGGCCGAGCGACTTGTCGTAGCCCGTCAGGTTCTTGAAGCCGCCGACGAAGCCGTGACGCTTGAAGGTCACCGACATCCACGTGAGGTACACGAGCGCCGCGAGGATCGCCGGGTACGCGATGATCGCCGTCGCGGGGAACTGGGCCACCGGGATGATCGACCAGAGGTTCAGGACCCAGACGAAGAAGAACAGCGAGACCATGAAGGGGACGTACTTCTCGCCCTCCTTCTTGCCGAGCGTCTCGTAGACGATGCCGCGGCGCACGAAGTCGTAACCGGCCTCGGCGACCATCTGGAGCTTGCCCGGGACGACCTTCGGCTTGCGGAAGGCGGCCCAGAAGAAAGCCACGATCACGACGCTGCCCAGGAGCGCCAGCAGCATCGGCTTGTTGAAGTACGCACTGGTCTGGCCGGCTTCGCCCCACATCGGCTCGAAGAGGAACGAGTGCAGGCCCGGGCCGGGGAAGCCACATCCGTCGAAGATGTGACAGTCGGTCTCGAAAGCGAGGACCTGCGTCGGGTCAGCACTCACCGCGGGCTCCTTCAGCGTGGCGCATAGGTACGGCAACCTCGTTGTGTCGGCGCGGCGCACAGCCGCTGTTCGGCACTGGACTGGTGTTTCGGATTGGGGGGCGGCGGGCAGGCATCGAGCCTCGCGATGGAACAGGCGTCAGCTCGGATGCCCGCGTCCGCATTGCCGCAGTTGGAACCGGACGATAGCAGGATCCCGAACACCCGCTTATCCCGCCCCTACCCCTCACGGCTTCGGTCCCGAATTTCCGGGCTTGTCGCCCTTGCTCGATTCCGGTTCGACGTAAAGGATCTTGGCCTTCATGTGAGCACGCGCCTGTGCGCCGATCCACACGAGGGTGGTGGCGACGAGCGTGAGCGCGAAGGCCTTGGGGTGGAACAGCGTCGTGTTCTTGAACACGGCGAGAAAGACGAAGAGCAGCAGGATCTGGACCGTGTAGAGCAAGAGCCCCATGGCCTGGAACAGGTTCGGCATCGATCTCGCGGTGCGCTGCAGCACGAGGAACCCGCCACCCATGAACAGCAACACCAACACCGTTGCCACCAGGGCGCCCACGACCCCCTTGCCACCGACCGCGACACCGCTGATCACGGCGGCGACTGCGCCGGCGACAGCGGTGGGTACGGCGGCTTGCAGGAGGGTTCGGACGTCATCTGACCGCATGGCGGTTTGCTCCGCGTGGTGGTGGGGGCGTGGGACTCGTACGGGACGAGCGTAAGCCCGGTCCGAGAAGGGACCTCGGGCCAATGGACCGTCGCACTACGGTCCTTCGGCTCTGTCGCCGGGTTTAGTGAACGGTATCACAAAGTATTTGATGAGAGCTTTACCTGGTGAGTGTGCTGACTGTCACACATGAGGGCTAACCCGCCCGTGTGTGCACGACAGGCAACCACCTTGTCTGGTAAAGGGGGTTCATGTCCGACATCGCCCCGCGCCGTCAGCGCGAGGATCCGGCCTTACGCCGGTCGGGGAAGCGCGAACGGGGGCCCACCGCGGTCGCCCCGTTGACGCCGGACACGCCCGCCGCGATCGGCCGCGCCGGTTCCGGCTCCGCCGCGGAGGCGTCCTGCACGGCCGCCTCGGCCGCCCGCTCCGCGTGCCGGTAGCGCGGCGGGACCAGTCGCTCGGCCCACCGCGGGGTCCGCGGCGAGAAGCGCGGCAGGAGGAGCAGGAGCAGCCCCAGCGCGCTCAGTGCGGCGATGGCCAGCACGATCCACATCGAGGTGGAGTGCACCGAGTACGCCACCGCGCCGAAGGCGATCAGCCCTGACCAGAAGTACATGATCAGCACCGCGCGGCTGTGCGAGTGCCCGAGCTCCAGCAGCCGGTGGTGGAGGTGTCCGCGGTCCGCGGCGAACGGAGACTGCCCGTTCCAGGTGCGCCGCACGACGGCCAGGACGAGGTCCGCCATCGGGATGGCGATGATCGTCAGGGGCAGGATCAGGGGGATGAAGACCGGCAGCATCGCGTGCGTCGCGTTGCGCTCGCCGCCCGCGAAGAGCGCCATCGCGTCCGGGTCCACCTGACCGCTGATGGAGATGGCGGCGGCGGCCAGCACCAGGCCGATGAGCATCGAACCCGAGTCGCCCATGAAGATGCGGGCCGGATGCATGTTGTGCGGCAGGAAGCCGAGGCACATGCCCATCAGGATCGCGGCGAAGAGGGTCGCGGGGGCCGCCGCCTCGATGCCGTAGCCGAACCAGATCCGGTACGCGTAGAGGAAGAAGGCGCCGGCCGCGATGCAGACCATGCCGGCGGCGAGGCCGTCGAGGCCGTCCACGAAGTTCACCGCGTTGATGGTGATCACGACGAGGGCCACGGTGAGCAGGTTGCCCTGCCACGGGGTGAGGGCGACGGTCCCGATCCACGGGACCGGGATCCACAGGATGGTCAGGCCCTGCATGCACATCACGCCGGCGGAGATCATCTGCGCGCCGAGCTTGATCAGGGCGTCCAGCTCGAACTTGTCGTCGAGGACGCCGACCAGCCAGATCAGGGCCGCACCGGAGAGCAGGGCACGCGGCTCGTTCGACAGCTCGAAGACGCCGTTGAGGTTCTGCAGGTGGTCGGCCACCAGCAGGCCCGCGCACAGCCCGCCGAACATCGCGATGCCGCCGAGCCGGGGAGTCGGCTCGCGGTGCACGTCGCGGGCACGGATCTCCGGCATCGCACCGACCGCGATCGCGAACTTCCGCACGGGCCCGGTGAGCAGATAGGTCACCGCGACCGTGACGCAAAGCGTCAGCAGATATTCACGCACGGGCTGCCCCAGATGTATCGCCGGCCATCTCAGCCCCACACACTAGCTGCGAAGTACTCACTGTCGGGGACGCACGGTGGCCGTACCCCGGTTGCGGTACCTCCTGCTGTCCCTATTGGTCCCCGTACGGTGGAAAATCGACCACCAGTTCATTGACGTCCCTGCGGATCTTGGCGGACTCCCCGCCGCTCAGCGCGGCGCGGAACAGCGCGGCGATCCGGTCCATCTCGGCCTCCCCCATCCCCTGCGTGGTCACCGCCGCCGTGCCCAGGCGGATCCCGCGCCGGTCCCCGTAAGGAAGGGCGCAGGTGTCCAGCACGATCCCGGCGGCGGCGAGCCGGCCGCGCGCGGCCGGGCCGTCGACGCCCAGCGGCGCGGGGTCCGCGGTGATCAGGTGCGTGTCCGTCCCCCCGGTCGTGACCGCGAACCCGCGGGCCGCGAGCGCGTCGGCCAGGGCCCGCGCGTTGGCGACCACGCGGTGGGCGTACGAGGTGAACGCGGGCCCGGAGGCCTCCCCGAACGCCACCGCCTTGGCGGCGATCGTGTGCATCTGGGCGCCGCCCTGCGTGAAGGGGAACACCGCCCGGTCGATCCGCTCGGCGAACTCCTCGCCGCACAGGATCATCCCGCCGCGGGGGCCGCGGAGCACCTTGTGGGTGGTGGCGCACACGATGTCCGCGTAGGGCACGGGGCTCGGCGCCGCGCCGCCCGCGACCAGCCCGATGGGGTGGGCGGCGTCGGCGATGAGGTAGGCCCCGACCTCGTCGGCGATCTCGCGGAAGGCGGAGTACTCGAGGTGCCGGGGGTAGGAGATGGAGCCGCACACGATGGCCTTGGGCCGGTGGGCGTGCGCGAGCTCCTGCACCTGCTCGTAGTCGACGCGTCCGGTCTCCGCGTCCACCCCGTAGGGCACGAAGTCGAACCAGCGTCCGGAGAAGTTGGCGGGCGAACCGTGCGTGAGGTGTCCCCCGGAGGTCAGTCCCATGGCCAGCACCGTGTCCCCGGGCCGCAGCAGCGCGGCGTACGCGGCCAGCACCGCGGCGGAGCCGGAGTGCGGCTGCACGTTGGCGTGCGCGGTCCCGAAGAGGGCGCGGGCCCGCTCCGCGGCGATCCGCTCCGCGAGGTCGGCGTACTCACAGCCGCCGTGGTGGCGGGCGCCGGGATATCCCTCGGCGTACTTGTTGGCGAGCGCGGAGCCGAGTGCGGCGAGCACGGCGCGGGAGGTGAAGTTCTCGGCGGCGATCAGCTGCAGGGACCCGGCCTGTCGCTGCGCCTCACCGGCGAGCACGTCGGCCATCTGCGGGTCCTGCCTGCGCAGCAGGTCCGTCGGCTCGGTGATGACGCTCATGGCGCGACTCCAGGGGGTACCGGGTACCAGCCACTGTAGGCCGCGGCCGGGCTTCGCGCCTCGCGGCAGGCCGCCCGTCGGGGCCCGCGGGGCACCGGCCGGGTCAGCGCGAGGCGGTGACGCCCGTCAGGGCCGTGACCACCGGGTCCAGCGCCTGGCTGATCTCGTCGCCGATCGACCGGAAGAACGTGATCGGGGCACCGTACGGGTCGTAGACCTCGTCGGCGTCCGGCGAGGGCGCCAGCAGCCAGCCGCGCAGCGCGGCGGCGGCCCGTACCAGGGACCGCGCCCGCTCGGCCATCCCGTCCTCCAGCGGAGGCAGCGTCGCCGGGTCTATGGCGCGCACCAGCCGCGTGAACTCCTTCAGCGTGAAGGTCCGCAGCCCCGCCGAGTGCCCCATCGAGATCACCTGCGCCCGGTGGTCCCGCGTGGCGGTCAGCACCAGGTCCGCCCGTATGACGTGCTCGTCGAGCAGCTCCCGCCCGGTGAACCCGGTCGCGTCCGCCCCGAAGTCCGCCAGCACCGCGGCCGCGTTGGCCTCCATGGGCGCACCCTCGTGCCCCCACGTGCCCGCGCTCTCGACGATGAGGTCCCCGGTCACGGGGCCGCCCAGCCGGTGCGACAGGGCGTGCCTGGTCAGCCGCTCGGTGATGGGCGAGCGGCAGACGTTGCCGGTGCTGACGTGGAGTATGCGGAAGGAGCTGCTTCCCCCAGCTACCGCTGGGAGGTACCCCCCGGCTATGCCACGCCCCTCAGGGCTCACGGGGCCACCTCGAGGTCGGGTACGACCTCCCGCAGCTGCTCGGCGGTCAGCGCCCCCTCGCGCAGCAGGACGGGAACCTTCCCGGTGACGTCGACGATCGACGACGGCTGCATGCCCGGGGTCGGTCCGCCGTCCAGGTACACGGACACGGAGTCGCCCAGCATCTCGCGCGCGGCGTCGCAGTCCTCGGGCGCCGGGTGCCCGGTCAGGTTCGCCGAGGACACCGCCATCGGGCCGACCTCGGTCAGCAGCTCGATCGCGACGGGGTGCAGGGGCATGCGTACGGCCACGGTCCCGCGGGTCTCCCCCAGGTCCCAGGCCAGCGACGGCTGGTGCTTGGCGACGAGGGTCAGCGCGCCCGGCCAGAAGGCGTCGACGAGCTCCCACGCCTGCTCGGAGAAGTCCGTGACCAGCCCGTGGAGGGTGTTCGGGGACCCGATGAGGACGGGGGTGGGCATGTTGCGGCCGCGGCCCTTGGCGGCGAGCAGGTCGCCGACGGCCTCGGCGCTGAAGGCGTCCGCGCCGATCCCGTACAGGGTGTCGGTGGGCAGCACGACGAGCTCGCCGCGGCGCACGGCGGATGCGGCTTCACGCAGGCCCGTCTTGCGGTCCGTCGCGTCGTTGCAGTCGTATCGCCGGGCCATCAGCGGGCCTCCTCGTGCAGCAGGGTGGTGGCGGAAGTGCTCTCGCTGGTCACGCCGGTCACGGCAGGGCCTTGCGAGCGGTGGCGAAGCGCGGGCGGTTGTTCAGGTCGGGGTGGTCGGCCGCGTCGGCCCAGCCCCGCTCCTCGGCGAAGATCCAGGGGACCTGTCCGCCCTGGGTGTCCGCGTGCTCGATGACGACGATGCCACCGGGCCGCAGCAGGCGGTGGGCGGTGCGCTCGATGCCGCGGATGGTGTCGAGGCCGTCCTCACCGGAGAACAGCGCCATCTCGGGGTCGTGGTCCCGGGCCTCGGGGGCGACGTACTCCCACTCGGTGAGCGGGATGTACGGCGGGTTGGAGATGACCAGGTCGACCTGGCCGTCCAGCTCCGGCAGGGCGCTGAGCGCGTCGCCCTGGTGAACGGTGACCCGCGAGCCCTCGGCGTTCTTGCGGGTCCACCGCAGGGCGTCCTCGGAGAGCTCCACGGCGTGCACGCGCGAGCGCGGCACCTCCTGCGCCATGGCGAGCGCGATGGCGCCGGAGCCGGTGCACAGGTCCACGATCAGCGGCTCGACCACGTCCATCGCCCGGACGGCCTGTATGGCCCAGTCCACGACCGACTCGGTCTCGGGCCGGGGCACGAAGACCCCGGGCCCGACCTGGAGCTCCAGGTACCGGAAGAAGGCGCGGCCGGTGATGTGCTGGAGCGGTTCGCGCGCCTCGCGGCGGGCGACGGCCTCCCAGTACCGGGCGTCGAAGTCCGCGTCCTTGACGTGGTGCAGTTCCCCCCGTTTGACGCCGTGCACGAAGGCGGCGAGCTCTTCCGCGTCGAAACGCGGTGAGGGCACGCCGGCGGCGGCCAGCCGCTGGGTGGCCTGGGCCACCTCGGCAAGCAGCAAGTTCACGCTGGTCCTCCGGGCTGCTGTCGTACGGGGGGTGGTGCGGGGGGTACTGCGGCGCGGGTCGGGCGGGGTCAGTGCGCGGACGCGAGCTTGGCGGCGGAGTCCGTGTCGACACACGCCTGGATGACCGAGTCGAGGTCCCCGTCGAGCACCTGGTCCAAGTTGTACGCCTTGAAGCCCGTCCGGTGGTCCGAGATCCGGTTTTCCGGGTAGTTGTACGTCCGGATCTTCTCGGAGCGGTCCACGCTGCGCACCTGGCTGCGGCGCACGTCGGAGGCCTCCTGCTCGGCGGCTTCCTGGGCGGCGGCCAGCAGGCGCGAGCGCAGGATCCGCATCGCCTGCTCCTTGTTCTGGAGCTGGCTCTTCTCGTTCTGGCAGGAGGCGACCACGCCGGTCGGGACGTGCGTGATGCGCACGGCCGAGTCGGTGGTGTTGACGGACTGGCCGCCGGGGCCCGAGGAGCGGTACACGTCGATGCGGAGGTCGTTCATGTTGATCTCGACCTCGACCTCCTCGGCTTCCGGGGTGACGAGCACGCCGGCGGCGGAGGTGTGGATGCGGCCCTGGGACTCGGTGGCCGGAACGCGCTGGACGCGGTGCACGCCGCCCTCGTACTTCAGGCGGGCCCACACGCCCTGGCCGGGCTCGGTGGCCCCGTTGCCGCCCTTGGTGCGGACGGAGACCTGGACGTCCTTGTAGCCGCCGAGCTCGGACTCGGTGGCGTCGATGATCTCGGTCTTCCAGCCCACGCGCTCGGCGTAGCGCAGGTACATACGCAGCAGGTCGCCGGCGAACAGGGCCGACTCGTCGCCGCCCGCGCCCGCCTTGACCTCGAGGAGCACGTCCTTGTCGTCGCTGGGGTCGCGCGGGACGAGCAGCAGGCGGAGCTTCTCGGTGAGCTCTTCGCGCTGGGCGCTCAGTTCCTTGACCTCGGCGTGGAAGTCCGGGTCGTCGGCCGCGAACTCCTTGGCCGTCTCGATGTCCTCGGTCGACTGCTTCCAGGCACGGAAGGTCGCGACGATCGGCGTCAGCTCCGCGTAGCGCTTGTTCAGCTTGCGCGCGTTGGCCTGATCCGAGTGGACCGAAGGGTCGGCGAGCTTCTTCTCAAGATCGGCGTGCTCGCCGATCAGTTCCTCGACCGCCTCGAACATCGGGGGCTCCTGAAGATGGTGAATGTGAAGAAAAGGGCTGCGGGACGAGAAAGGCGCCGGTCCGGCTGCCCCCGTGGAAACAGGGTGCAGCCGGGAACCGGCGCCCGAAGCTCGCTACTTCTGTGCAGCCTTGCCGAAGCGGGCCTCGAAGCGGGCCACGCGGCCACCGGTGTCGAGGATCTTCTGCTTGCCCGTGTAGAACGGGTGGCACTCGGAGCAGACCTCGGCACGGATGGTGCCCTCGGTCAGGGTGCTACGGGTGGTGAACGCCGCACCACAGGTGCAGCTGACCTGGGTCTCGACGTACTGGGGGTGAACATCGCGCTTCAAGGTGTCTCCTAGATTCGGGAGGGCGCCGGGTCGCAGGAGCCGAATTGCGCGCTGCGTGAACCGGGGCCGACAGACCAGTCTGCCAGGACCGGGCTGCCTGTCAAAATTCTGAGGACGCCTCCCTCAACGGAGGGGGGCCGTCATCTATTCCGCCGGGGTCGCCCCGGCGTTCCACGGGGGTCGGCTACCGCACGATCCCGCCCGCCGCGCCCTTGTCCCCGGCCGAGCCCGCCGTGGCCTCGGCGGGGACGTCCCGGTCGGCCAGCAGGGCGTCCCAGACCATCTGGGACTCCTGGGTGAGGGCGACGACGCGGTTGGGGTCGCGGGCGTCAGCGGTCACCGGCAGCGTGATCATCCGCATGTTCTCGGGGCCGACGCCCTGGAGGCTCTGCGCGAAGGCCATGAGGGACTTCACGTCGCCGAGGGGCTTGTCGGTGGTGATCGCCTTGGTGGCGGTGTCGGCGAGGTCGAGCATCCGCTTGGGGTTGTCGAAGACGCCGATGCCCTTGACCTGGTGGAGCAGGGCCTTGATGAAGGCCTGCTGGAGCTGTATCCGGCCCAGGTCGCCGCCGTCGCCGACGCTCTTGCGGGTGCGGACCAGGCCGAGGGCCTGTTCGCCGTCGAGCGTGTGGGGGCCGGCCGGGAGGTCGAGGTGGCTGAAGTCGTCCTTGATCGGCTTGGTGGTCGTCACCTCGACGCCGCCGAGGTTGTCGATGATCTTCTTGAACCCGGTGAAGTCGACCTCGAGGTAGTGGTCCATGCGGATCCCTGACATCTGCTCGACGGTCGCCACCGCGCAGGCCGCCCCGCCGACGGTGTACGACTCGTTGAACATCACGCGCCGGCCGCCGGGGTCGCTCTTGCCGTCCGGCGTCCTGCACGCGGGCCGGGTCACGAGGGTGTCGCGGGGTATCGATATGACGTCGGCCCTGGTGTGGCCCTCGTTGAGGTGGACGATCATCGCCGTGTCGGAGCGGGCGGAGCCGCCGTCGTCCTGGCCGTACTCGCCGTTGGCACCGCCGCGGGAGTCGGATCCGAGGACGAGGATGTCCATCGAGCCGTTGTCCACGTTCTGCGGCCGGTCCGTGCCGAGGGCCGCGTCGATGTCGACCGTCTTCAGGTTCCCGTTGAGCTTGAAGTAGAAGTAGCCGAGCCCCCCACCGCCCAGGAGGACCACCCCGGCCGCGGTCCACGCGGCGATGGCGAGGGCCCTGCGGCGCCCGGCCGGCCTCCGTCGTGGTCTGCCCGCGACGGCCTCGCCGCCGCGGCCCCTGTTGTCCTGGCTCATTGCTTTTCCTCTGCCCTGCCCGTCTCGGTCCGGTCCCCGTCCCCTCCGACGAAGACGGCCGGACGCACTTCGGGGTTCCACGGCGGGCGGAGTGCGTGGAGCACCGCGCCGGAGCGGGCCGGCCGACACCACCGTCGTACCGCGCGTCGCCCACCTGCGGTTTCACCCGGGACCAGGGTGACTCCGAGAGGGGGCCCGCATACGGAGTGTGGCGAAGGTCGCACGGCGCGCGAGTCCCCGTACGCCTGCGGCACCGCGCCCGCGGACACGACCGCCCCCGTCGCGCGTGCGGCGGGGGCGGTCGGGTGCGCGGAACGCGGCGTCGAGCAGGTGCCGCGAAGGGACCTCAGTCGTCGTTCTTGCCCGAGGGGGTCGTCTTCGCGATCTGCATGAGGAACTCGGCGTTCGACTTCGTCTGCTTCATCTTGTCGAGGAGCAGCTCGATGGCCTGCTGCGAGTCGAGCGCGTGCAGCACCCGGCGCAGCTTCCAGACGATGGCGAGCTCCTCGCTGTTGAGGAGGATCTCCTCCTTGCGGGTGCCCGAGGGGTCCACGTCCACGGCCGGGAAGATGCGCTTGTCGGCGAGCTTCCGGTCGAGCTTGAGCTCCATGTTGCCGGTGCCCTTGAACTCCTCGAAGATCACCTCGTCCATGCGCGAGCCGGTGTCGACCAGCGCGGTGGCCAGGATGGTCAGCGAACCGCCGTCCTCGATGTTGCGCGCGGCACCGAAGAAGCGCTTCGGCGGGTACAGCGCGGTCGAGTCGACACCACCGGACAGGATGCGGCCGGAGGCGGGGGCCGCGAGGTTGTACGCGCGGCCCAGGCGGGTGATGGAGTCCAGCAGGACGACCACGTCGTGGCCGAGCTCGACGAGACGCTTGGCGCGCTCGATGGCCAGCTCGGCGACGGTGGTGTGGTCCTCGGCCGGGCGGTCGAAGGTCGAGGAGATGACCTCGCCCTTGACCGACCGCTGCATGTCGGTGACCTCTTCCGGACGCTCGTCGACCAGGACGACCATCAGGTGGCACTCGGGGTTGTTGACGGTGATCGCGTTGGCGATCGCCTGCATGATCATGGTCTTGCCGGTCTTCGGCGGGGCCACGATCAGGCCTCGCTGGCCCTTGCCGATCGGCGACACGAGGTCGATGATGCGGGTGGTCAGCACGCCCGGGTCGGTCTCCAGGCGGAGCCGGTCCTGGGGGTAGAGCGGGGTCAGCTTCTGGAACTCCGGGCGGCCGCGGCCGGATTCGGGCGCCATGCCGTTGACGGAGTCCAGACGCACGAGCGCGTTGAACTTCTCGCGGCGCTCGCCGTCCTTGGGCTGGCGGACGGCGCCGGTGGTGTGGTCGCCCTTGCGCAGACCGGCCTTGCGGACCTGCGCGAGGGAGACGTACACGTCGTTCGGACCGGGCAGGTAGCCCGAGGTCCGAATGAACGCGTAGTTGTCGAGGATGTCGAGGATGCCCGCGACGGGGATCAGGACGTCGTCGTCGGCGACCGGCGTCTCCGCCGGCGCGAACTCGTCGCGGCCACGACGGCCGCGGCGGTCGCGGTAGCGGCCGCGACGGCCACGACGGCCGTCCTCGTCGAAGTCGTCCTGCGGGCCGTTGTCCTGACGGTCGCGGTCCTGACGGCCGCCCTGCTGACCCTGGCCCTGGCCGCGGCCGCCCTGCTGCTGGCGGTCCTGACGGTCGGTCCGGTCCTGCCGGCCGCCGCCCTGGTTCTGGCCCTGACCGGCCTGACCCTGACCGGCCTGACCCTGACCGGCCTGACCCTGGCCGGCCTGGCCCTGGTCGTCGGTCTTGGCACCGCGCTCGCGGCGGTCGCGCTGGCGTTCGCCCCGCTCGGCGCCGCGCTCGCGGCGGTCGCGCCGGCCGCGGCCTTCGCCTTCCTGGCCCTGCGCCTGGCCGGAGACCGCGGGGGCGGCCTCCGCCTTGACCTCGGCCTGCGCGGCCGGGGCCGTCTCGGTCTTCTGCTCGACCTGCACGGCGGCGGCGGGAGCCGCAGCCTCGGGGCTGCCGGAGGGCGCGGTGGCCCGACGGCGGCGACGCTCGCCGACCGGGGCGTCGTCACTGGCAGGCTGGCCCGGGATGTCGATCTGCGCCTGCGCGGCGGTCTTCTCGACGGGGGCCGGGGCGGCCGTCTCGCCCGTGCGGGCCTTGCTGGTGGCACGGCGCTTCGGCTTGGCCTCGGTGCTGTCCACGGCGGTGGCGGTGGCGGGCGCGGAGGCCGCGGCCTTGGGGGCGCCGCCTCCCGCCTGCGCCTCCTTGATGACCTCGATCAGCTGGCCCTTGCGCATCCGCGCGGTGCCCCTGATGCCCAGGCCCGACGCGACCTGCTGCAGCTCGGCCAGGACCATGCCGTCAAGGCCGGTGCCGGAGCGGCGACGCTTGGTCGCGGCGGGGGCACTGGTGTCGACATTGGTGTCGGCAGCGCCCATCAGATCGGTGGTGTCGCTCACGAAGGGTCCTTCCCTGGAGCGGACGTCGGCCTGTCTGGCTCGGCGACCGGTTGTGCTGTCCGACGGCAGTCCGGGATTGGTGGACTGTGCCGGGGCGGTGGTCCGCCGGTAGAGATACGGCGGAGAGAAACGTGCATGTGCATGGGTGGTTCCGGCGAGAAGCCCCCGAGCTGGAAGCGTGGGAATGTCACGCCGATTCCGGAGCGTGCTCGAAACTGCTGGCAGCGTTCAAAGCAGTCGGGGAGGCTCCCGGAAGAAAGGTGGTCCCTGACAGGGACACTGAGCACCAAGCCATGGCGGCTTCGGATGCGCACTTGAGACTAACACTACCGGATCCAACAGATATTCCCCCTCTCCATCACCGGCAATAGAGCCCTTCCGCGCGGGCGGCCTGCCCTGGCCGCCCGCCCCGGGCCGGGTGACGGTGCTTATTCCCGCACTACGGCGCGTACGGCATCGGTCAGCCGCCCTGGGTACCGAGCGGAAGGACGCTCGCGCCCGCGGCGTCGAGTGCGAGCCGGTTGGCCGCCCACCCCTCGCCCGCGAGCCGCGCGACCTTGTCGGCCGCGCCGTTGTCGACCAGCGCGAGGACCGTGGGGCCCGCGCCGGAGATCACCGCGGGGATGCCGTCCGCGCGCAGCCGGGCCACGAGCGCCACGCTCTCGGGCATCGCCGGGGACCTGTACTCCTGGTGGAGGCGGTCCTCGGTGGCCGGCAGCAGGAACTCGGGACGCCTGGTCAGGGCCTCGACGAGCAGGGCCGCGCGACCCGCGTTGAGGGCCGCGTCCACGTGCGGGACCGTGCGCGGCAGCAGGCCGCGGGCGGTCTCGGTCAGGACCGGCTTGGAGGGGACGAAGACCACCGGGACGATCGACTCGGCGGGCTCCATGCGGATCGCCTTGGCGCTGCCGCCGTCCATCCAGGCGAGGGTGAAACCGCCGAGGAGACAGGCGGCGACGTTGTCGGGGTGGCCCTCGATCTCGGTGGCGAGCTCCAGGAGCGCCGCGTCGTCGAGCTTGGCCTCTCCGCCTATGGTCACGGCGCGGGCGGCGACGATGCCGGCGCAGATGGCGGCGGAGGAGGAGCCGAGGCCGCGGCCGTGCGGGATGCGGTTGGCACAGACGACCTCGAGGCCGCGCGGCTGGCCGCCCAGCAGGTCGAAGGCGGTGCGCATGGAGCGCACGAGGAGGTGGCTCTCGTCCCGCGGGAGGGTGTCGGCGCCCTCACCCGCGATGTCGATGTTCAGGCCCGTATCGGCCACGCGGACGACGACGTCGTCGTAGAGCCCCAGGGCCAGGCCGAGGGCGTCGAAGCCCGGACCGAGGTTGGCACTGCTGGCGGGAACGCGCACCCGTACGGCGGCGGCGCGGAATGCTGGACCGGCCATCGTCCGATGACACTCCTTGTGACTGTGCGAGACGAGACGTTCTGCTGGCTCGCTGTGAATGTACTGGAGAACGTACGACACCCGAAGGCCCTGTGGGCAGCACCCCGGTCATATGCGCGGCGGCGGATGTAAGTACAGCCTATCGAAGGAAGGTTCTCCTCCGACATAGGGCGCACAGCAGGCGCACGAAGCGTGTCGCGGGTGCCCGCCCGCCGACCCGGGTTCCGGCCGGTCTTTTGGTGCCGTACGGCCCGAGTTGCCGGATTCCCCTGCCCTCGAAAGATTTCGAAGGACTTCCGGAATCCGGCGACTCGGCCGACGACCGGAAGGCGGATCAGATGAGACCGAGGCGCCCGGCCGCGGCCTCGGCGTCGACCGGAATGACGACCGGCTGCGGAGCGCCGGCGACCGCCCAGTCGGGGTCCTTCAGGCCGTTGCCGGTGACCGTGCACACGATCTTCTGGCCGGGGTCGACCAGACCGAGCTCGGCGGCCTTGAGCAGGCCGGCGACCGAAGCCGCCGAGGCGGGCTCGACGAAGACGCCCTCCTGCGCGGCCAACAGGCGGTAGGCGGCCAGGATCTGCCGGTCCGTCACCTCGTCGATGAAGCCGCCCGACTCGTCCCGGGCCCGCAGGGCGTGGTCCCAGGAGGCCGGGTTGCCGATCCGGATCGCGGTGGCGATGGTGTGCGGCTCCTTGACGACCTCGCCGCGCACGATGGGCGCGGAACCGGAGGCCTGGAAACCCCACACGCGGGGCGTACGGGAGGCCGGGCCGTCGGCCTTGTACTCCGTGAAGCCCTTCCAGTACGCGGTGATGTTGCCGGCGTTGCCGACGGGCAGCACGTGGATGTCGGGAGCGTCGCCGAGCGCGTCGACGATCTCGAACGCGGCCGTCTTCTGGCCCTCGATGCGCACCGGGTTGACGGAATTGACCAGCGCGACCGGGTAGTTGTCGGACAGCGCGCGGGCGAGGTCCAGGCAGTCGTCGAAGTTGCCGTCGACCTGCAGGATCTTCGCGCCGTGGATCAGGGCCTGGCCCATCTTGCCGAGCGCGATCTTGCCGCGGGGCACGAGGACCGCGCAGACCATGCCGGCGCGCACCGCGTACGCGGCGGCGGAGGCCGAGGTGTTGCCCGTGGACGCGCAGATGACGGCCTTCGCGCCGTCCTCCTTGGCCTTGGTGATCGCCATGGTCATGCCGCGGTCCTTGAAGGACCCGGTGGGGTTCGCACCCTCGACCTTGAGGTGTACCTCGCAGCCGGTGCGCTCCGAGAGCACCTGTGCGGGGACGAGGGGAGTTCCGCCCTCGCGGAGCGTGACCACGGGCGTCGCGTCCGTCACCGGCAGGCGGTCCCGGTACTCCTCGATGATGCCGCGCCACTGGTGGGTGCGATTGCTGGTCATGGGTCCTTACTCCCCTTCAACACGCATGATGCTGGCCACACCGCGGACGGTGTCCAGCTTCCGCAGTGCCTCGACGGTCCCGGAAAGGGCGGCGTCGGGCGCGCGGTGGGTGACGACGACGAGGGAGGCCTCATTGCCGACCCCGTCCGGACGTCCTTGCTGTCGTACGGTATCGATCGAGACACCGTGCTCCGCGAACGTGGTCGCCACCTGGGCGAGGACGCCCGGCTTGTCGGCCACATCGAGGCTGATGTGGTACCGCGTGACGACGTCGCCCATGGGGCTGACCGGCAGCTGGGTGTACGCCGACTCGCCGGGCCCCGTTGCCTCGGCGAGCTTGTTGCGGCAGACGGCGACCAGGTCGCCGAGCACCGCCGACGCGGTCGGCGAACCGCCCGCGCCGGGCCCGTAGAACATGAGCCGCCCGGCGGCCTCCGCCTCGACGAAGACGGCGTTGTACGCCTCGCGGACGGAAGCGAGCGGATGCGTCAGCGGGATCATGGCGGGGTGCACCCGGGCGGTGACGGATTCCCCGTCGGCGGCCCGCTCCAGGATCGCCAGGAGCTTGATGGTGCAGCCCATGCGCCGGGCCGACGCGAAGTCGGCGGCGCTGACCTCGGTCATCCCCTCGCGGTAGACGTCGTCGAGGCGGACCCGGGTGTGGAAGGCGATGCCGGCCAGGATCGCGGCCTTGGCGGCGGCGTCGTAGCCCTCGACGTCGGCGGTGGGGTCGGCCTCGGCGTATCCGAGGGCGGTGGCCTCGTCGAGCGCCTCCTGGTAACCCGCGCCGGTGGAGTCCATCTTGTCGAGGATGAAGTTCGTCGTGCCGTTGACGATGCCCATCACCCGGTTGATCTTGTCGCCGGCGAGGGACTCGCGCATCGGGCGGACCAGCGGGATGGCGCCGGCGACGGCGGCCTCGTAGTAGAGGTCCAGCCCGTGCTGCTCGGCCGCGGCGTGCAGCGCGGCGCCGTCCTGGGCGAGCAGCGCCTTGTTGGCCGAGACGACGGAGATCCCGTGCTCGAAGGCGGTGGTGATCAGGGTGCGGGCCGGCTCGATGCCGCCGATGACCTCGATGGCGACGTCGATGTCGCCGCGTTTGAGCAGGGCGGTCGCGTCGGTGGTGATCAGCGCCGGGTCGATGCCCTCACGCACCTTGGAGGGGCGGCGCACGGCCACGCCGGCGAGCTCCACGGGCGCGCCGATCCGGGCCGTCAGATCGTCGGCGTGCGTCGTCATGATGCGGGCCACCTCTGAGCCGACCACTCCACAGCCCAGCAGCGCCACCTTCAGCGGACGCGTACGCATCATTCGACCTACGCCTTTCGATCTTCCATCGCTACCCGGCCCGCGGTTTTGCGCGTCAGGTGTAAACCAGTCTCACTCAATGGACAGCACTTTCCATCCTCGGTCCATTGAGTGAGACACCGATTTCATTATCCGAGGTCGAGGCGCAGGAGATCTTCCTCCGTCTCGCGGCGGACGATGACGCGCGCCTGTCCGTCGCGCACCGCGACCACCGGCGGACGCAACGCGTGGTTGTAGTTGCTGGCCATGGAGCGGCAGTAGGCGCCGGTGGCCGGGACCGCGATCAGGTCGCCGGGGGCGAGGTCCGCCGGCAGGAACGCGTCCTTCACCACGATGTCACCGCTCTCGCAGTGCTTGCCGACGACACGGACGAGCATGGGTTCGGCGTCGGAGGTCCGCGAGACGAGGGTGACGGCGTACTCGGCGTCGTAGAGCGCGGTGCGGATGTTGTCGGACATGCCGCCGTCCACGGAGACGTACGTCCGCAGTCCCTCCAGCGGCTTGATCGTCCCGACCTCGTACAGGGTGAACGCGGTCGGGCCGACGATGGCGCGGCCGGGCTCCACGGAAATGCGCGGCGCGCGCAGTCCGGCGCTCTCGCATTCGCGGGCGACGATCTCGTACAGCGCCTTGGCGATCTCGTGGGGTTCCCGGGGGTCGTCGTCGGAGGTGTACGCGATGCCGAGCCCGCCGCCGAGGTCGATCTCGGGGAGTTCGACCCCGTGCTCGTCGCGCACGGCGGCGAGCAGCCGGACGACCCGCTTCGCGGAGACCTCGAAGCCCGCCATGTCGAAGATCTGCGAGCCGATGTGGGAGTGGACGCCGAGCAGCTCCAGGCTGTCGTGCCCGAGGGCGCGGCGTACGGCCTCGGCGGCGGAACCGTCCGCCACGGCGATGCCGAACTTCTGGTCCTCGTGCGCGGTCGCGATGAACTCGTGCGTGTGGGCCTCGACGCCGACGGTCACGCGGATCTGCACGGGCTGGCGTACGCCGAGCTCGCGGGCGATGTGCGCGACACGGGCGATCTCCTGGAAGGAGTCGAGCACGATCCGCCCGACCCCGGCCTCGACGGCGCGGGTGATCTCGGCGTGGGACTTGTTGTTCCCGTGGAAGGCGATGCGCTCGGCGGGCATGCCGGCGGCGAGCGCGGTGGCGAGCTCCCCGCCGGAGCACACGTCCAGGTTCAGTCCCTCCTCCTTGAGCCACTTCACGACGGCCTTGGAAAGGAACGCCTTTCCGGCGTAGAACACGTCGGCGTCCGGCCCGAAGGCGTGCGCCCAGGCCCGGCAGCGCGCCCGGAAGTCCTCTTCGTCGAGGAAATAGGCGGGCGTGCCGAACTCCTCGGCGAGCGCGGTCACTTCGATCCCGCCGACGGTGACGACACCGTCGGCCGTCCGGCCGACGGTCCGTGCCCAGACCTTCTCGTCCAGGGCGTTGAGATCGGCGGCCGGCGGGGAGTAGTGCCCCTCGGGCAGTACGTCGGCGTGGCGGGGCCCGGCGGGGTGCGCGGAACGGCTCATCGAAATTCTCTCTTCACAGTCATCCGGATCATCCGGATCGCAGGCGAAACACAACGGATCACGTGCGCATCCGTCACAGGCGGTCGGGCGCGTCTATACCGAGCAGGGCCAGGCCACCGGCCAGCACCGTCCCGGCGGCTTCGGCAAGGGCCAGCCGGGCGCGATGGGCGGCCGAGGGTTTCTCGTCCCCCTTGGGCAGGACGGGCACGGTGTACTGGAAGTCGAGCAGCGCGTCCGCCAGCACGACCAGGTGCCGCACGAGCCGCTCGGGCGCACGGTGGTGCGCGGCGGCTTCGAGGACGAGGGGGTAGTCGGCGAGGGCGCGGAGGAGGGGGGTGGCGGGGGCGGGGGCGGGGGTGCCCGGGGCCGTGGCTTCGCGGGGATCGGCGCTCGATTCGCTGAATGCGCCGGCCTCGCCGAGGTGGGCGGCCTCCCCGAGGTCGCCTGCCTCGCCGAGGTCGCCTGCCTCCCCGCGGAACCCCAGCTGTTCGGCGTTGCGGCCGAGCGCGCAAGCCCTGCTGTACGCGTACCTCACCCGGAAGAACTCGCTGGACTCGTCCTGCACCGGCAGCCACGCAGGAAACACGGGCGTCTCGTGGGCGGGAACGCCGAGCATCGCCCAGGCGGCGGCGTCGCCGCCGTAGACGGCCACGACATCCCCGTCCCGCCGGGCCACGGGCGCGACGCCGGCCGGCCGGTGCCCGTCGCCGTGCCCCTGTTCCGCACCGTGCCCCTGGCTGTGAAGGATCCGCAGGACGGCGCCCCGCACGACCCGCTCCCTCAACTCGCCGTCGAGGGGCAGGACGGCCTCCCCCACGACCCGCCCGCCCAGCCCGTCCAGCTCGGCGTCGGGGGCGAAGCCGTACCGCGCGCCGCGCGCGCGAACGCCCCGTACGAGCTCGGCGACGGGACTCTCGACGAGGACGAAGTTCAGGAACCCGGCGCCGGTGATCTCCACGCGCTCGATCCCGGGTACGCGGCCCAGCCGGCCGGCCAGTATCTCGGCCACGTCCCGGGGCGCGACGCCGGCGTCCTTGCCCACCCGGAAGGCGACGGGAGAGGCGTAGTCCCCCACTCCACCGGGCCGGCTCCGCTCGACGACGACCCGCTCGGGCACGACCGCACCGGCGGGCAGCTCCCCGTCCTCGACGGCGCAGCGCACGGCGCGCACGACGACAGGGGAAAGGTCAGCGGGGGTCACGTGCCCAGCCTAGGCGAGAAGGCCCGGGGTCACGCGAAGGGTTTCGCCATGTGAACAGAGGCCTGCCGCACCGCGAACCGAGCCCCGCACCCGGCCGTGCACCCGGCCATGCACCCGCGAGCCGGGATTCACCCCCGGCCTCTCCCGGCGGGTGTCCCTTTCCTCTCCCTCCGGTCGCGGCGCTCGATGAGCCGCCGCACGACCCGCACCAGCTCGGCGGGCTCGAAGGGCTTGGCGAGGAAGGCGTCCACCCCGTCGGCGACGCCGGCTTCCACCTCGTACTGCGTGCACGCACTCACGATGGCCACGGGCAACTGCCGCGTCCTCGGATCGGCCCGCAGCTTCGCGACCGCACCGAAGCCGTCCAGACGAGGCATGACCACATCAAGGGTGATCACGTCGGGCAGCACGTGGTGCACGACGTCCAGGCACTCGGCACCATCGTTCGCGGTCACGACCTCGAAGCCCTCCAGCTCGAGATTGACCCTGATCAGCTGCCGGATGACCTTGTTGTCGTCGACAACAAGCACCCGGCCCGAGGCGCCCGACACAACTCGAGAGTAGGTCGGCCGGGGCCCCCGCGTCCGGCTTTTTGCCACTTCCACCCCCACCGAGCGACGCACCCCCCTCTCCCCCTCAATCCGTTCCTGATCACCGTCCGGAAGCTGGTAGTGTTCAACCCGTCGCCGCAACGCGATGACGCGCCCCCGTAGCTCAGGGGATAGAGCAACGGCCTCCGGAGCCGTGTGCGCAGGTTCGAATCCTGCCGGGGGCACTTCGCAAGGACCAGCGAGAACATCCGCTGACCAGCGCAAGTGCCAAAGAAAAAGCCCCGAACTCAGTCCCACTGAGTCCGGGGTTTTCTCGTTGTCTCTCACTGTTCTCGCGTGAGTGGCGCGTGAGGATGCGGCAGGCCAACCAACTGCATCTCTTCGAGCCGAGAGAGCGCCGCGGGGGTTCACCGCAGCACATGGCGTCGATCGTCGCCCTGATGGCCACGACCGACGCTAGCGTCGCCTCATGATGCAGCCGGCAGGCGTTCCGCTGACGACACACGTCCTGACTCAACAGGGCTGGAAGCTCTTGGGTGCGGTTCAACAGGGGGACCTCACCCTTGGCTTCAACTCCGCATCGGAGACAACCGCTTGGACACCCGTGCAACGGGTGCTCCGCCAACCCGACACGCCTGTCTGGCGGATCGGCAACGGCACGTGGCATGCAGACGTAGCCGAGGGGCAGACCTGGTGGTCCGAGACGCGGCGGAAAGTACCCGTTCCGCGAGAATCGCGATGCCAGGCTTGCAATCGCGTCTTCACCAGCCCGCGCGGATACCAGGTACACATGACAAGGATCCACGTTTTGATCCGCGCATCGACCGGATTTCACCACGTCGGCGAATTGGTACGCACTTCAGAGCTGCATAGCGATAATCGCCTTCGCCTCTCCGCACCCGCGGACACCCAGGCTACGAGACCGCTGAGCCTGACAGACGCACGTGTAATAGCCTGGCTTTGGGGTGATGGAACTCTGCGCGAAGCCGAACGCGCCGGATCCTACGACGGTTCCATATTCCAATCCAAGCCGGTTCAGATCGAGAAGCTAAAGCTGCTCCTAAAAGACGTGCCGCACTCCATTTCCTCGCGGCAACGCAAGGTAGGACACCTACGCGCGCATCATTTCCGACTCCGTCGGGCTTACGTGACCGACCTGGTACAACGCTCCGGAATAGCTTCGTCGACGCCAGAAGAGTTCGTTCTCGGACTTTCCCGGGAGCAGCGCACGGCATGGCTCGATGCAATGATCGACGCTGAGGGACACAGGATGCCAGGAAAGGAAGCCAACTGGAAAGAATTCATCAGGATCGTTCAAGTCAACGGACCAGTTCAGGACGCAATCCGCCTTGCTGTTTTCCTCAACGGCTATCGCCCCACATTTTCGGCGAACAGCGCGGAGAGAATGGGATTCAAGCCCGCAGGAGCTGTCGGTCTTGCCCAGCCTTTCATAGCGCCTTCTATGTTTACGATGCGAGAAATCATCGGGCTTGAGGAGGTGGCGGCGGTGCTGACGCCATATGGCACATGGGTGGGACGGCAGGGGAACCGCCTCATGCTCTTGGGGTCTCCCCTGCCGTAGGCCTCGCTCGTTGCAGCGACCAGCGGCGGCTAGCAGCTCGGCGTCGGCACCAAGCGCCGGCGCCAACGCCAGGGCTTGTGTGTAGACCCGCTGAGAGTGAGCCCAACGCCGCGGCAGGTCATCGGCGAGTAGGGACTCGGCGAGATCGTGTGCCCACTTGGCCAACTGCATGTCCAGCGCCTCCGATGGAGTCAGAGCCAGGAGTTCAGGGTTCGAGTTTCAGGAGGCGGAGCGAACGAACCGCCCCACGCCGTGCCGAGCCTCGACGTGCCCGGACATCTCCAGCTCGCGCACCGCACGGCGCACGGTCCCACGGGCAACCGAGTAGGTCTCAGCGAGCGCTGCCTCGCTCGGCAGCCGGGCGCCGGCGGGAAGCTCCCCGCTCCGGATCTGCCCCAGCAGGTCATTCATGATCCGCTCGTACGGCGGAGCATCGGCGCCCCCGGCCACCGCACGCCCAACGCCCGCGACGGCCTTGATGGCCCCTGCCTCTTCGAGGGCCCGCAGCGCGCGCCGCACAGTCGTGCGGGCCACACCGAACTCTTGCCCGATCTCTGCCTCAGACGGCAACCCGTCTGCGTAGTCACCAGCAGCGATCCGCTCACGCAGCACCTGAGAGATCACCTGATACGTCCCACGCGGGCTAGCGCTCGGCACGCACTCCTCCTTCAACAGGGGTCGCGCTCCAGCTTCGCATGCACCGTCCAACGAGAGGGAGTGTCCCCGCTGTCCGAGTGTCCGGTTGTGTCGCTGAGCAGCAGAAACAGCCCGGACAGCCTCCTACGGAGCTGTCCGGGCTGCCCGCATCACTTACGTACCCCTTGACCACACTTCGTACGTTTTCGGCCGTCAGCCTGAATTCAACTCTTTAAAAAGTTGAGTAGTTTCATGTTCGGGACCATACCTCGCTAGAGCTTGATCGTAGCCTTCAGAAGCAGCCCAAGCCGCGGCAGCAAGGTCTCCGATCGCCACATAATTCATAGCCAAATTCCCCAGAGTTGAAATTGTCAAGGGATGCCCCTTGCCGACTGCGCCTGCCGCAATCTGGAAAGCCCTCTCCGCGTACGGCAAAGCCTCTCGATGCCGACCTTGATGGTAGAATATCGCCGCCAATTGACTCAGTCGATTAGCCATAGACGAGTGACCGTCACCGAGATTGCTTTCCGTGATTCGAAGTGCCTCCTTGGCCAACGGCAAGGCTTCATCATACCGACCGGCTCGTATGTAATCGGAACAAAGATTGTTCATACAGATAGCCGTCAGGGAACCGTCTATACCGACCAGAGCCTGGGCATCCTCCAGTGCCCTGCGGGCCAACTTTACGGCGTCATGGGGCCGCTGGAGTGATCGATAGAGGGCCGCTAGATTGCTGCACGCCGCGATAACCAAGGTGTGACGTTTGCCGTAAATTTCCTCGCTCACCCTGAGGGCCTTCCTCGCGTAAGGAAGGCCCTCCGATGGGCGCCCGACATCCCGATACAGTGCCGCAAGGTTATTAAGGCAAGGCAGGAGAATCGGCCCGTCGATGCTGAATTTCTCCAACATATGCAATGCCTCCCTCATTGCCTTCATGGCTTGGTCGTACAGTCCCGCGTCTCGCGCAATAGCCGCCATGTTGCCTAGAAGCGTCACGAACGTTTCATTGCTGATGAATTCAGGGGGCCTGGAGCGCACTAGGACCAAAGCTGCGGTCATGTCCTCCGTTGCACCTTGGTTGTCGCCCAACGAATGTCGTATCGCTCCCCGCACCATGAGGGAATGAAGGTGACTACGTTCACCCTCAACGACTTGACTACTGGCCTCGACTGCCTGCTCGGCTAGCTCCACCGCTTTCAGTAGATCGCCACAGTCCTTGTAGTCATCAGCAAGGTTGGCGAGGTTGGTAAAGACGCTCTCCTGATCATTTTCTGCTCTGGAGGCCACGAGAGCCCGTTCCCTGAGCCTTATAGCCTCGGCCGACTGATCTTGGCTGCTATAGAAAGATGCCGTCTCGGCGATCAAATACCTGAATTTTTCACTGCTAGTGTCGCCTGGCAGGTGATTGATCAACGTCTCGATATGGGGGAGCAGGGATCTCCACTTGGGCCACGACCGGAAGTCCCTCACGTCTCCGTGAACAAACTCGGCCATGAGGTCAAGCGCCCGAGTGGCACCGGATGTTGGCGCATCGGAAAGGGAAGGCTTCGAGCGTACGACCGCCTGAACGAGGCGATGAATATCGATGGCCGAAGGCCGTAGTTGGATCATGCTGTAAGACGCCAGTAGGGTTAGCGCTTCGTTGCCATCTAGCTCGTCTTCGAACGCGGAATCCAAGATTTGCCGTGGTAGATCATCCGAGGCGAAATACGACAGAACCTCAAGGACCTTGATTGCCTGCGGGTTCCGGACTGCAATCGCTTCTAACGTGATATCCCATATGCGCGCGATAGTCCGCTCCGGGTTCCGCCCTTCAGGCAAGGCCCTATACATCCGCTCTGCATGAGAACGCAGCCTTGTCAAGTAGTAGGTCGGGGAGACTTGCGTCTGCATTAGGTAGGAACCGGCCTGAACAAGGCCCAGAGGCAAGTCCCCCAACTCTTCGGCAATTGCGTCAAGGGTCGGACCGGAGATGGAATCCAAGTCGGTTCCTACGAGCTCGGCAAGCAGCTGCACCGCCTCTGTGCGGCTCAGAGGATTTAGTGAAACCTCTCTGCCGATCCCATCCCAGCCGTACCTTCGCCGTGAGGTGATGATAATGCGCCCGCCTGCAGGACTGGCCACCAAGTCGCGAATGACTCGCGGTTCTTCGACGTTATCCAGAACTAGCAACCAGCCAGGTGTGCGCCGCAGCCAACTCATGGCCCAAGCGGCGCCCTCAGAGGTGCTCAGACCAAGGGCCAGTGATGGCGAGATGGCGGACGTCAGCCCTGCCAGGCCGAGCGCCAGATTCTCCGGCGAATCGGCAGTGATCCACCATGTGGCCACTCTGGACTCGACTCCCACACGCGCCCTTTCGAGGGCGATTCGCGTCTTGCCTGTACCCCCTAAGCCGTGAATCACACACACAGCCTCGGCATGCAAATCGGACATTGCTGCTAATTCCAACCGCCGACCAACGAACCCCGCCGTGTCAGCAAATGGAAGATTCGATAGGCCTTCGACTGAGGCAGGTTCCGAAGAGTCAAGGGACACAGCCACCCTACGCATGTCGAAATGCGCATTAGCACCGGTGCTCGCGACGCCGAAGTTTTGAGATACTGCGATCGAGGAAGGGCCTCGGGCTTTTACGTCGTATTTTCGCTTCGCCCTCTTCTTCCTACCCATCAGCGCTGGATGGTCGCAGAGTCTCCAGTGCTGACTATGCCACTGATCACATTCGCCGCTACTGATCGCTCGCCCGAGGCCACGATCGAGGTTGCTCCTTGACCAAGCATCTCTCGCAGCTCGTTCGCAAGTTCAGCGTCGGCGAGAATCGCAGCCTTTATGCGGACACGCAAGACTGCCTGTAGGTCTGGGTCATTCGGGTCTTCGGCAAGGTCGGTTACGGCCGATTCGATCCCGCTTTCAGTACCCTGCCTCGACAGGAGACGCTGGATCAGGCGATGCCCAAGAGACACCGTGCCGTCTGCTGCTGCTACTTCCAACCGCGTGAGAACAGCAGCCCCGTATGTGGAGACTGCCGTTACCGCAAAGGGCACGATTTCTGCGGCGAGTACTTGAGCGTCCACTTACCCCTCCCAAGGTACAGATCCACCGAGCCTAGCGCTGAGAAGTCATGTTCGGCGTCCACTCGACGCAATCCGCTGACGATGCTGGTGGGTGCACCATGCGCCACACGGGCCGGCCGTAAGAGGGGCAGGTCCATCACGTGCCGTCAGCAGCCGTCGCTCCTCCAGCGGCGCATCACGGCACCGGCACAGCACCGCGCTGACTGTGCCTCCGATGCACGACGGCGGCTCCAATGCTTCGTGGGTGATCCGAGTGAGTAGCGCGTGAGAATCCACACCCTTGGAACTTGATGCCTGTCCTCCCAGGTCAGGAGACTGCTCTAGGGTGACGACCCATGCCCTCCGGAGCCGTGTGCGCAGGTTCGAATCCTGCCGGGGGCACTCCTGCTGGACCAGCAAGAAACATCCGCTGACCTGCTGAAGTGCCAAGCATGAAGACCTGGACCCAGTCCCACTGAGTCCAGGTCTTTGTCGTTGTGCGGCACGAGTCGCGATAGACCTGCGATAGAGCCGCCGGCCGGACAGCTACACACGGCGCCCGTTCCCTGGGCGACAGCGTTGTGAATGGCCGAGTCGGCGGCCACGCACCGGGACGCGAGTAGACGCGCGGGACGAGAGGTTCACGTGGACCGCTCGGTTCGCCATTAACTGACGGCCCCTCAGTCGTCAAGAAGCGCGTCGCTGCGCCTGTTCGCGAGCGCCCGGCGGCCAAAGAGACACTCCGCCTACCGGTTCGTGAGCGCTTCGCGGCTGCTGCCCGCGCGTTCGGCGGGATCGGCTGGAGCGACGCCAGCGTTCAACCAGGCGAACGGGGCCGGGTGCCACAGGTCGTGGGGGGCGAGGGGCGATGCCACCAGGCCAGGCGGCAGGGCGAGTTCGCGAGCCTGCCTGTTCGCAGTCCGGCGACGCGACCGCCCCGGCTTCGGCCGGCCCGCGCATCCCGGCGAAGAGACCGACCGGCTGACATCCGCTCCGTCTCCAGCCGCGCGTCCTCGGCGGGACTGCGCGGCAACAGCCACCCTCGGTCCACCGCCTCCCGGGAGCGCCTCGTACCCGGACTGGCAAACTCCGCATGTCGTCCACCTCCTCTCCCAGGTCGACGCGTCACCTGCGGCAGCCAGGCCACACGGAAGAACCCTCCCGAGGGGGGATGATGGGTAGGATAAGTGGCATGAGTGAGCCCACTGGCAAGTACTCGATCACCATGCCGCGCGATATCGCCGAGGCCGCCAAGGCCCGCAGCGGCCCCTCTGGGCTCTCCGCCTATGTGGCCGCGGCCGTCGCCCGTCAGATCGAGCGCGACAACCTCAACGAACTCATCACCGTCGCCGAAGCCGAGCACGGGCCCGTAACGGACGAGGAGATCCAGTCCCTCCGCGACCAGCTCACGCAAGCACGACACGAGCTGGCACAGCACGGAACGAACGCCGCGTGACCCGTTCTCCCGCAACCCCCGGAGGCACCCTCGTCCTGGACAGCGAAGGACTGGCAAAGGCCGTCCTGCGCGACCGTGGCGTCACGACCTGGCTCGCTCTGGCCCGCGCGGACGACCTGCGCGTGATCACCTCAGCGGCCACCCTCGTCGAAGTGGTCCACTCTCGTATCAACCGCCCGGCCCTGGAGTGGACGCTCTCCCGCCTGGTCATCGAACCGATCACCGAGTCGATCGGCCGCCACGCCGCCGCTCTCCTCGCCGACGCCGGCTTGCACGGTCACAAATACGCCGTTGACGCCATGCTTGCCGCCACCGCCTTGGCCGCCACCGGGCCAGTCACCGTCCTGACCTCGGACCCCGAGGATCTCGCCACGCTGTGTGGCGGACGCGTCAGCGTCGTCCAGGTCTGACAAGCGCCCGGCGGTCCGCACGCGATCGCCGACTCACGGCCGTGGCATCAGCCTTTGTCCTGCCTCCCAACCATGACTCGAAGGCCACCAGCTGTTCGCCCGTGGCTCCGAGCGAGCAGGATCTGACTCGTACTCGATCGGAGTGCCTCTGTCGCGCACGCAACGTCGTACCGTGGCCGGCCCCGAGTCCGCCGCGGCCACTCCCGCGGAGTCCGGACCGCGGGCGGTCCGGCGGGCGCCGCCCCGCCGCCTGGCAGCGGCGCCAGGCGCGTTGAGCCGTGGACCCCTCCTCTTCCCCGTGCTCCCCTCCCGCGCCTCCCGCGACTCCCGCGCCTCCGGGTCACCTTCGGTACGTGTGCTCCCGGTGGTCCGTACGAAGGAAGTGGGGCCGGGTCTGTGGGTTTTGAGGGGTGGGGAGGCGGGAGGCGGGTGCGTAGGTTGGGCACGAGGCCACCGTGCGGCGCCGACCTGGCGCTCCGTGGCGTGCTCTGACGATGAGAGGGGCGGTGCGAGCCATGCGTGACCTGGTGGAGACGGCGCAGCGGTGGACGGCCGAGGGCCGTGTCGGGTACTTGGCCCGGCCCGTGACCGAGCAGGGCTTCGGTCCGCGTGACCCGGCCGGCTCGGTGCTCGTGGACGCGCGCGGGGAGTGCGTGGGCGCCTTGTACCGGGGCGTCTTCGACGCGGAACTCGCCGCGGAGGCCGCCGCGATGGGGTCCGGGGACACCGCGCGGGTGTGCGAGGTGTCCGTCGGGGCCGGCGACGCCGTCGAGGCGGAGCTGACGTGCGGCGGGCAGGCCGAGGTGCTGCTGCAGCCGCTGAGCGCGATCCCCGCCGAGTGGTGGGAGCTGCTGGGTCAGGGGGTCGGGGTCGCCCTGGTGACCCGGCTCAACGAGCGGGCGGACCGGGCCGTCAGCGTCGTGGTCCGGGGGGCGGACGTACCCGCCACCGACTCCGAGCGGCGGGCCGCCGAGTTGCTGGCCACCCGGCGGCCGGGGCGCGACGCCCTGTACGGCGGGTCCGGGCTGGTGCTCGTGGAGGCGTACCCCTCGGCCCCCTTCGTCGTGATCGGCGGGACCGGGGAACTCGCCGAGGTCATCGAGGCGCAGGCGACCCTCCTCGGGTGGGACGTCGCCAGGGTCGACGCGGTCCCGGAGGCGGAGAAGCTGCTCCGGGCGCGGCCGGACGCCGCCTGCCTGGCGATGCTCAGCCACGACCCCGGCTTCGACGTGCCCACGCTGCGCACCGCGCTCGCGCTCGGGATCCCGTACGTGGGTGCGCTCGGGTCCCGCAAGACCACCGCACGGCGCCGGGAGGGGCTGCTCGCGGCCGGGGTGAGCGAGGACCGGCTGCGGACGGTGCACGGGCCGATCGGGCTGGACCTGGGGGCCCGGACGCCGGCGGAGACGGCGCTGGCCATCTGCGCCGAGATCCTGTCGGTCCTCGGGGGCCGGGAAGTGCGCGGGGTGCGGGACTCCGACGGGCCGCTGAGGGGGTAGCGGGGCACCGGGACGGTGCCCGTCCCCGGGTCCGTGGGGGCCTCCGCCGGAGGCGGGAGGGGTGCCCGTCCGTCACCGGCCAGGTGAATTGCGGAGTAATGCGGGTAAATGGGAGGTATGAACACGACCCTGACCTCCATCGCGCTGGACAGCACGGTGACCCACACCGTGTGGTTTCTGTTCGTCGGGCTCCTCGTCGTCGGTGTCCTCCTCGGCGGCTTCATGCTGGGCAAGCGGGTCCGGGAACACGAACCCGCGCCCCCCACTCCCGAGAGCCAGCCGCACCTGCCCGAAGGCGGTGCGGTGCACGAGGTGAGCGAGGAGCGGGAGTACGTCGATTTCCCGGAGCGCGGCCTGCGCCCGCACGAGATGCAGGGGTACGGAAACTTCGGCTCCCGTACGCACAGCCACCCCGAGGATGCCCGCGCCGAGCGGGAATCCGGCTACGAGCACCCCAATCCGAGGCCTCACACCCCCCAGCCTCAGTCCCAGCCCCAGCCCCAGCCCCAGCCCCCGACCCCTCCCCCGCCGGGCGGGGTGAATCCCGCCTGAGACCCGGAGCGGTCCGGCCGCCCCGCCACGCCCCCCGGAAATCCGGCCGCCCCGCCACGCTCCCCGGACTTCTGACCCGCGGACCTCTGTGGTCCGCGGGTCAGAGGTCCGTCCGGAGCCGGAGCACCTCCGGCGGGGGGTGGCGGGCCGAGGTGTGGCGGACCTCGGCCGTCAGGGGCGGGTCCAGCAGGCGGAAGGGGACCTCGCCGACCCCGATCGCCGTCACGGTGCCCTCGGCGGCCGCCGTCGCGGATCCGGCGGTCAGCGCCGCCGCCACGTCCGCCCGCAGTGCGGCCGTCAGCGGGCTGGAGACGATCGGGGCCTCGTCCCCGACCGGCAGGACCAGGACCAGCGCGAGCGGCCGCCGCGCGGTGCCTGTGTATCCGATGACCGCCGCGTCGCGGACGTTCGTGTGCCGGAGCTTCTGCCAGGCGCGCCGCCCGGCCGGGTAAGCCTGGTCCATCCGCTTGACGACCAGGCCTTCGATGCCGCTGGCCGGCAGGGTTTCGTACCAGGTCTCCGCGAGCTCCGGGTCGGTCGTCATCGGCACCGGCTGGAGCGGCGGCCCCAGCGGTGTCAGCAGGTCGACGAGGAGCGCGCGCCTGCGCTCGTACGGCCGTGGGCGCAGGTCCAGCCCGGCGAGTTCCAGGACGTCGAACGCCGCGTACGAGGCCGGGAGGGTCTGCGCCAGCACCGCGGCCCGCGCGGCGGAGGGGGCTGCCGCGCGGCGCTGGACGAGGGCGAATTCGGTGCGGCCCGCGTGCCAGACGACGACCTCCCCGTCGAGCACGGTCCCGGCGGGCAGTTGCCGGGCGGCCGCGGCCAGATCGGGGAAGGCCTCGGTGACGATGCGGCCGGAGCGGGCCTGGAGGGACACGCCCTCCAGGGTGCGCAGGACGACGAGGCGGTGGCCGTCGAACTTGGGCTCGTACGCCAGTCCCGGCGCGCGCGGCAGGCTCCGTACGGCGGTGGCCAGCGCGACGGTGATCACGGCAGCCGCCCGGCGCGGCCGGGATCGGTCAGGGGGCCGAACAGATCGCCGTCGCGGGCCAGCCGGGGCGGGACGTCGTCGGCGAGGAACACCAGGTCGGCGGGGGTCCGGCAGTTCTGCACCTCCGCCCAGGAGACGGGCGTGGAGACGGTGGGCAGGGTGCGGGCCCGCAGCGTGTACGGGGCCGCCGTGGTCTTGGCGGCGGCGTTCTGGCTGTGGTCGACGAAGACCTTGCCGGGGCGCAGCGATTTGTTCATCCGATGGACGACGAGGCCGGGGAGTGCGCGTTCGGCCTCCTGGGCGAGGGACTTCGCGTACGCCGCCACCTGCTCGGAGGGGGTCGGCTCCAGGGGGGCGGCCAGGTGGAGGCCTTTGGAGCCGGAGGTCTTGGCGTAGGCGTCCAGGCCGTCGGCGGCGAGGCGGTCGCGCAGCCACAGGGCGGCCGCGCAGCATTCGAGGACGGTGGCGGGCGGGCCGGGGTCGAGGTCCAGGATCATCCGGTCGGCCAGCGCGGGGGCGCCCGCCGGCCACTGGGGGGTGTGGAACTCGACGACGAGGTTGGCCGCCCACATGAGGGAGGCCAGGTCGGCGACGACCACCTGCTCCGCCCGCGGGTCCTCGGAGCGGGGAACGGGGGTCGTCCTCACCCAGTCGGGCGTACCGGGGGGCGGATTCTTCGTGAAGAAGAGCTGGCCGTCCGGGCCGTCGGGATAGCGCAGGAAGGACATCGGCCGGTCGTGGACGTGGGCCAGCAGCGGACCGGCGACGGTGGCGTAGTAGTGCAGCACCTCGCCCTTGGTGAAGCCGGTCTCGGGGTACAGGACCTTGTCGAGATTGCTGAGCGCGAGGCGACGCCCCTCCACCATGGTGATCGGCGTCATACGATGAGATTGCCACGAAACAGGAGGAACCGTGCGATCCATTTGGAACGGGGCGATCTCCTTCGGGTTGGTCAGCATTCCGATCAAGCTCGTGAACGCCACCGAGAGCCACTCGATCTCCTTCCGCCAGATCCACCTGAGCGACAGCGGCCGCGTCCGCTACCGCAAGGTGTGCGAGCTGGACGGGGAGGAGGTGTCGAGCGCCGAGATCGGCAAGGGGTACGAGGAGGCGGACGGGTCCGTCATCCCGATCACGGACGAGGACCTGGCGCAGCTGCCGATCGCCACGGCGAAGACGATCGAGATCGTGTCGTTCGTACCGGCCGACGAGATCGATCCGCTCCAGATGGACTCGGCGTACTACCTCGCCGCGAACGGGGCGACGGCTGCCAAGCCGTACACGCTGCTGCGGGAGGCGCTGAAGCGGAGCCGGAAGGTGGCGATCGCCAAGTACGCGCTGCGGGGGCGGGAGCGGCTGGGGATGCTGCGGGTCGTCGACGACGTGATCGCGATGCACGGGCTGCTGTGGCCCGACGAGATCCGGGTGCCGGAGGGGGTGGCGCCGGAGGTCGCGGTGTCGGTTCGGGAGGCCGAACTCGACCTGGCGGACGCGCTGATGGCGACGCTGGGCGAGGTGGAGATGACGTCGCTGCACGACGACTACCGCGAGGCGGTGGAGGCGATGATCGCCGCGAAGGCGGGCGGCGGCGTGCCGGCGGCCGCGGCGGGCCCGCCGGCGCCCGGGGGCCAGGTCATCGACCTGATGGCGGCGTTGGAGAACAGCGTGCGGGCGGCCCAGGCCTCCCGGGCGGGGACCGGGACCGGGGCTGGGGACGGGACGGACGCCGCGTCCGGCGGCCGGTCGCCGGCGGACGTGACCCCGATCCGGCGGAAGCGCACACCGGCCTCCGGGGCCGCCGCGCCGAAGGCGTCCGGCGGCAAGAAGTCGACGGCGTCCTCCGCTGCCTCCGCCGCCGCTGCCCCGAAGGCCTCGGGCGGCAAGAAGTCCACGGCTTCGACGGCGAAGAAGAAGTCGACGACGGCCACGGCCACGGCCACGGCCACGGCGAAGACGACCGGGTCGGCGGCGGCGAAGAAGACCACGTCCGCGAAGCCGCAGGCGCGGTCGGGGGCCGCGGCCAAGAAGACGGCGGCACCCCGCAAGCGTTCCTCCGCCTGACCGCCCCCCGGTTCCCTGTCCCCTGTCCCCTGTCCCTGTCCCTGTCCCTGTCCCTGTCCCTGCCCCTGTCCCTGCCTTTGCCCTTGCCCCTGCCCTTGCCCCTGCCCTTGCCCTTGCCTCTACCGCTACCCCTGGGCAGCGGACCTTCCGGTCACAGCGCCAGCTAGGTCCAGGTGCCGCGGTCCCGTGCGGATGCGTACAGGGCCTCCACGTCCGGGGCCTTGAGGACCCCGGCGGACCCCGTCAGGAACCGCCCCACCGTCGCCGGCGTGAGCACCCGCACGTCGCGCAGCGACGGCGCCACCTCCACGTGGGCCGCGTCGACCACCGCCAGGATCGGGGTGACCGTCGCCGAGAGCGCCCGGGTCGCGTACGCCGCCGCGCGCCGGGCCGTGCGCGGCTCCGGGCGGGGTTCCGCGCGGCCCAGCGTCAGGAGCAGGTCGCCGGCCACCGCACGCTGTCGGCGGCCCGGGACGGTGCGGACGCAGAACACGCCCGCGGGCCGATCACCAGGTGGTCGGCGATGTCGCCCAGGGAGTGGAGGACCCGCCACTCCTCCGGTCCCGGCAGCCCGTCCAGTACCTCGCCGATGCGCTGCCGCGCCGCCAGCTCCTGGCGGAGCCGGTGGCGCGCGCGGGCACCCGCGGAGCCGTGGGTGAGCTCTCCGATGAGCGCCTCCCCCGGGCGGTTCGGCGCCAGGTCGTCGTCGGGTGGCAGGGCCAGCCGGAGCAGGTCGGCGGCCGTGGGAACGGGAGGCGGGCCGATGACCACGGTCCCGTTCAGGTACGGGCGCAGGACCGTCAGGATCTCCTCCCGGCGCTCGTCCGCCAGCACGCTGACGCGGTTGGCCTTCCGGTCGTACCAGGCCACCGCCCGGCCGTCGGGCAGATTGACGTACAACCGGCCCCGGCCGGGCCGCCCGCTCGGCGTCACCCTGAGTCCCCGCGTCCCCATGGCCCTCACCCCCGCCGTCCATGGGAGCAGCCCGGGCGCCCGGCGGCAATCCCCCGGTTGTGTAACGACTCCGTCGGGTCGCTGCCGTGCGGCTGTTACACAAGCAACGCTGTATCGCAACGGCCGGTGCCTACGTTGGTCCCACCTGGACGTACCAGGGACCGACCCGCACCGAAGGACGCCCCGTGAGCACCGTGAGCCGCAGCAGGCACCGCAGCCTCGCTCTCGTCCGCGCCGCGGCCGTGGCCGCCTGCGCCGGGGCCCTGCTGGCCCTCCCGACGGCCGCCGCGCTCGCGGAGGGGGTGCCGGCCGCTTCCTCCGCGCACGCCGCCGGGGCCGCGGTGACCCCCCAGCGGACCCTGGTCAAGACCCTGTCGCTCGCGGACGGCTCCTCCACCGCGAACGTCTACCGCGTGGCCGAGGACGCCTACCAGGCCGAAGTCCTGTCCGCCGACGGCTCCAAGGCCGCCACCGTCACCAGTCGCGACGGCGTCCCCGGCTTCGCCAGCGCCGGGACGATGCACCTCGCGCTGCACGAGGACGGACGGCTGAGCTCGTGGACCGGGGACGACGCCTCCGTCCCTGGGCAACGGCACGCGCTCGCCGGCTCCGGGCATCACAAGACCGGGAGCCGGGACGGCGCGGTCGTCCCCGCCTCCGCACCCGTGAGCGCAGCCGCGTCCGGGCCCGCCGCCGCCCTGCGCCTGCACACCCTGGCCGACGGACCCGGTGACGGCGTGCTGCTGCTCGCCGCGGGCGGCGCCATCGCGGCGACGGGCGCCGCGGGGCTGGGGTTCGCGATGCTGCGCCGAGGACGGACGGAGGCCTAGCCGGTCCCCTGGCCCGGCCCGGCCGGCCCCCCGACTGGGCCGGCCGGCCCCCTGAACGGGCCACCCGGGCAAAAACGACAATCCTCTGCTTACTGTGGACCTCGACAGGGCCACGCCCACGGCCACGTCCACGGCCACGGCCACGGCCACGGCCGGTTTTCCGGTGTCAAGGGAGAGGAGGGCGCACCCGCGTGAGCGCCGTTCCCGTGAACCGCCGCGCCCTCGGGCCGGTGGCGCTCCTCCTGGTCGTCCCGCTGCTGCCCTTCGCGACCGGCTGCGGCGACGAGGGCAACCTGGCCTCCGCCGGGGTGACGCCAACCGCGAACGGGCCCGTACACCTGTGGCCGGGCCGCAAGGGGGCCCTCGTACCGCCCGCCGATCCCGGGGGCGCGCCGCCCGAGTACGTGCCGGGCATCCCGCCCGTCCAGGACCAGAACGTGCACGCCGTGGACCCGGTGGCCCTCGTGCAGGCGGAGGTACGGGCCCATCCGAGTGCCGGGAGCGGCCCGGACGGCATGCCCGAGGAGACCGCCGACGCGATCACGGCGTGCGGGACGAGCGGGGCCGATCCCAAGGCCTGCCCGGTGCTGACGCCGTACTACCGCGACCTCACGGGCAACGGCAGGGACGAGCTGATCGTGGGCATCGAGTTCCCCGGGCAGCAGATGTCCGTACGGGTGTACACGGCGGACGCCGACGGCCGGCTCAACCGCATCATGGCGACCACCGACACCGTCATCAGCGTCGAACTCGCGGGCGAGAACGTGATCCTGCGCATCCCGAGCGGCAACGCGGGCTACGAGGTGAACACCACCTGGTCCTGGGACGAGAGGCAGCGCTCGATGCTCCCCGCGCGCGAGCAGATCGTCCGCGTGCCGCCGAACGTCGCGGGCTCGCCGGCCCCGGCGCCCTCGGCGAACCCGCCGGGACCGACGAACCCGCCCGGTCCGACGAGCCCGCCGGCCCCCGGCGCCGGCACCGGCGCCGGCACCGGCACCCCCGGAGCCTCCCCGTGAGGATCCGGCTGCCCTCCTGGACGGCCACGCTGACCTGGAAGTCGGCGTGTTTCATCGTGGTGATGTGCTGCGGCCTCGCGGCCGTGCTGGGCGCGCTGGTGCACGTCGAGGTGACCCGGCAGACGGTCACCGCGGCCCGCGACAAGGCCCTCGCCAAACTGCACGACGCCTCGCGCGCCTACGAGGCCGGCGAGGCCCTGCCTCCCGAGTCCGGACTGGACCCGCCCGGCCTGCCCGCCGAGCTGCGGGCGCTGGCCCTGTCGGGGCACCGCGGGACGCTCGTGGCGCAGAACGAGGGCCGGCCCACGATGTGGGCGGCGGCCCCGGCCGACGGGCAGGCACTGGCCGCCGCCGTCGACTACGGGCAGAGCGCGCGGGCCATCACCGGCCTGGACAACGCCATCATCGGCTCCTCGGTCCTGGCGATCGGCGGAACCCTGCTGCTGGGCGCCTTCGCGGTGACCCGGGTGACGCGCCGGCTGCACCAGACGGCGACGGTGGCCCGGCGGATCACCCAGGGCGATCTGGACGCCCGGGTCGACGACCCCCGGACGAAGGACCCCACGCGGCCCCAGGACGAGGTGGCGACGGTGGCCGCGGCCCTGGACACGATGGCGGGCAGCCTGCAGGCGAAGCTCCTGAGCGAGCAGCGGTTCACGGCGGACGTCGCGCACGAACTGCGCACTCCGCTCACGGGGCTGCAGGCGGCCTCGGAGCTGCTGCCGGACAGCCGGGCGACGGAGCTGGTGCAGGAGCGGGTCCGCACCATGCGCCAGCTGACGGAGGACCTGCTGGAGATCTCCCGGCTGGACTCGGGCAGTGAGCTGGTGGAGACGGACCTGCACCAGCTCGGACGCCTCGCGCGGCGCGTGGTGCGGGCTTCGGGAACGGCCACGGAGGTGGTCGTGGTGCGGGACGCGCACGTGGAGACGGACCGGCGGCGCCTGGAGCGGGTGCTGGGGAACCTGGTCGCCAATGCCCACAAGCACGGCCGGGCGCCCGTGGTGCTGACCGTGGACGGACCGGTGGTGACCGTACGGGACCACGGCGACGGCTATCCCGGCTATCTGGTGGAGCACGGTCCGCAGCGGTTCCGGACCGGCGGCGCGGGCAAGGGGCACGGGCTGGGCCTGACGATCGCGATGGGCCAGGCGCGGGCCGTCGGAGCGAGGCTGGTCCTGCGCCAGGCACAGGACGCGGACGGCGGGGCGGAGGCCGTTCTCACCCTGACCGAGGCGTCGGTGACGTGACGCCCCCGCCCCGCCCCGGCCGGTGCGGGCCGGGCAGGGGCCGCCGCCGTGGCGGCGGCTTCGGGGCGGGGCGGGGCGGTGGAGGGCGTCAGTCCGCCGGCGGGGGCGGAGGCGTCGGCTTCGTCCAGGGCCAGCGGAGCTTCGGCCTGCGGCCGTCCGGGACATGGGCGTACTTCCAGCCCTTCTGGAGGCCCAGGCGCTTGGAGAACCCCGCCGGAACCCTCTCGTACAGCAGCACCGTCGGGGCGCCGCCGTCCGGGTCCGGGACCGGGATCTCGTACCACTTCGGCGGATGGCCGGTCGGGCCGAGGATGATCGAGAGGGTCCGGCCGTCCATCGGGCCGCCCTCGAAGGAGGTGGGTTGGCTTCTCACGCCCCCAGTCTCACAGCTCGGGCCGCGCGCCTCCCGCCACGACGGCCACGGAAGCCACAGCGGCCACAGCAGCCGCGACGGCCACGGAAGCCACAGCGGCCACGACAGCCCCACGGGCCCGGCGGCCCCGGCGGCCCCGCGTCACAGGAGGTGGGCCGCCTCGGAGACCAGGGGGATCACCCGGCGGGCCAGGGCCCCGACCGGGCCGTCCGCGGATTCGAGGGCGAGGGCCGCGCGGGCCGCCGCGGCCGTCTCCGGGTCGGTGGCGGCCGTCGCCGTCAGCAGGGCGATGAACTGGTCCACCAGCCAGTCCCGTAGCGAGGAGACCTCCGGCTGTTTGCCCTCGTCGATCCAGATCAGCGAGGCGGCTTCGACCGCCGTGATCCACGTGCGCACCATCATCCGCAGCCTCGGACCGGGCGCCGGGACGCCGAGGTGCAGCAGGATCGCCTCGGCCGCGGCCCGGCGGATCCCGTCGACGGTGGCGGTGGTGCGGGAGGTCTCGACCACGCTCCCGCCCTGGAGGAGGGCGGAGAAGCCGGCGTCGTGCTCGTCGACGAAGGCCAGGTACCGGTCCAGGGCCCGGGAGAGCCGCCGGGTCAGCGGACCGGCCTGCGGTTCGGCGAAGCAGAGCTGCAGGACGTCGGCCGCCGAGCGCAGGGCGGCCTCGTAGAGCTGCTGCTTCCCGCCGGGGAAGTAGCGGTAGACGAGGGGGCGCGAGACACCGGCGGCCTCGGCCACGTCGTCCAGCGAGACGTCCTCCGGCGCCCGGTGCGCGAACAGCGTCAGGGCCGCGTCGAGGAGCTGGGCCCGCCGCTCCTCGACGCTCAGCCTGCGGTACGCCGGTACGGCTCTCATGTCCGCAGGGTAGCCCCACCCGGCGGCCTTCAGGCGAGGAGCCCCGAGCTCTTCCACAGCCGGCGGCCGACCCCGCGCATGACGCCGATGTCGTCGAGGAAGTCGGTGAGCCGCTTCGCTCCGGTCTGCATGACCTCGCGGCGGTGGCCGCTGGCCTTGGCCTGGGCGAGCGCCTCGCGCCGGTCGAGCCCGATGTTGTCGTAGACCTGGGGGTTGACGAAGGCGACCGCGAAGACACGGGCCGCCTGGCCGCAGCTGACGCGGGTGAGCTCCTGCTCCCAGCGCGGGGCGGTGAGCATCTGGCGGCGCAGTTCCTCGCGGGCGTAGCGGACGTGGCGGGCCTCCTCGATGACGTGGATGCGGGTCACTCCGCGTACGAGGGGCTGGACGCGCTCGTCCGGGAAGGTCAGCCGCTGCATCCAGTCGAGGATCTCCTCGCCGAGGAGGGTGCAGGCGAAGGAGCCGGGGGTGGTGGAGATGGTCTTGAGGACGCGGGCGAGGTTGTGATGGGTGCGGGCGACCGGGTACTCGGGGGCCCCGCCCGTCTTGATCATGCGGGCGAACATCATCGAGTGGCGGCACTCGTCGGCGATCTCGGTGAGCGCGTAGCGGACGTGATTGCTGGTCAGGGACTTGTCGTAGATGTGCCGGACCAGTAGCTGCATGAGGATGATCTCGAACCAGATGCCGAGCGAGCCGAGCGCCGCCGCCTCGTGGCGGGAGAGTTCGATGCGCTGCTCCTCGCCCATCTTCTTCCAGAGCGGGGTGTCGTAGAGGGAGAGCAGCTCGGGCGGCCAGTAGTACTTGCCCTCGATGGGCGGGGTGTCCCAGTCGAGTTCCCTGTCCGGGTCGAAGGAGTGCTTGACCGAGGATTCGAGGAGTCGCTCGGCTGTCTGTTCGCGGTCCTTGAGCAGGCCGAGCGCGTCGCGCAGCTCCGCCCCGTCGGTCACGGTCGTCATGGCTTCGGACACCTCACGAGTGGATTGCCGGCGGGGGACGCCCGCGGGGGTTCCCGGAGTCACCGGGGGTTCACCGCTTATGAGACTGCTTGTCAGCAAGGCCGTCAATCCCCCGCGCACGACTTGTTGACCGCGCGTCTACCAGCGTGTGACGCTGCCAGCGGCAGCCGACGGACTCCGCCGGGCGGCCAACTGGGCTGTCCTGTACGCGAGTACGTGAGACGAGGGGGCGTCAGTGTCGACGCACGAGCTCTACACCAACGACCCGGGGGCCGGCGTCTGGCCGGTCCCCGCGTCCGGCCACGCCCGCTTCAACTGGGAGTACGACGGCGGCCGGGAGAGGCTGCTGGCCCTGTACCAGAAGGGCAAGGACAAGCAGTGGGACGGCGCCAAGCGCATCGCCTGGGACATCGAGGTGGACCCCTACGATCCGCTCGGCACCCCGGACGAGGCGCTGACGCTCTACGGCACGCGGCACTGGGCCAAGCTCTCGGAACGGGACAAGGGCGAACTGCGCCGGCACTACAGCGCGTGGAACTTCAGCCAGTTCCTGCACGGCGAGCAGGGCGCGATGGTGTGCGCGGCGCGCATCGTCGAGTCGGTGCCGGACCTGGACGCGAAGTTCTACTCCGCGACCCAGACCATGGACGAGGCCCGGCACGCGGAGATCTTCGGACGGTTCCTGCACGAGAAGGTCGGGATGCTCTACCCGGTCAACGACAGCCTCCAGGGGCTGCTCGGCGACACCCTGCGCGACTCCCGCTGGGACATGCCGTACCTGGGCATGCAGGTGCTGATCGAAGGGCTGGCGCTGGCCGCCTTCGGCATGATCCGGGACACCACGGACAAGCCTCTGCCCCAGCAGATCCTGGCCTACGTGATGCAGGACGAGGCCCGGCACGTGGCGTTCGGGCGGATGGCGCTGCGCGACTACTACAAGCAGCTGTCTGCCGCCGAGCTGCGCGAGCGCGAGGAGTTCGTGATCGAGGGCTGCTACCTGATGCGCGACCGGCTGAGCGGGGTGGAGGTCCTGGAGAACTTCGGCATCGCGCGCAAGGAGGCCGAGGAGTTCAGCGAGCAGTCGGAGTTCCTCGCACTGTTCCGCAAGCTGCTGTTCAGCCGGATCGTGCCGTGCGTGAAGGACATCGGGCTGTGGGGCGAGCGGCTGCAGAAGGCGTACCTGGACATGGGCGTCTTCGAGATGGGCGACTCCAGCCTGGACCTGCTGATGAGCCAGGACGAGGAGATCGCCGAGGCCCTCGACCGCGAACGGTTCGCGGCCGAGGAGGCGGAGCGGGTGGCGGAGGTCGCCCGGGCCGTCGCCGACGGCTCGGGACAGCACTAGGAGGCGTCCGGGGCGAACGGGGTGCGGAAGGTGAACGCGCAGGCGTTCGGGCCGTGTTCGCGCAGGTGGGTCGGTCGCCGCTCGGCGTCCCCCACGGCCACCGGGCGACCGCCCCTCCCCGCCGTCCGTTTCAGGGGGTGGACAGCGCCGCCTCCATCACCGCCCGCGCGATCGGCGCGGCCGCGCCGTTGCCGCTGATGTCCCCGCGCACGGCCGACGCGTCCTCGACGACCACCGCGACCGCGACCGCCGGCGGCGCTCCGCCCGCAGCCTGTGCCCAGGAGATGAACCAGGCGTACGGGGTGCCCGCGTTGCCGACGCCGTGCTGGGCGGTGCCGGTCTTGCCGCCGACCACCGCCCCGGGGATCGCCGCGTTCCTGCCCGTGCCGCCCTCCACCACCTTCACCATCAGCTCCTGCATCCGCGTCGCGGTCTGCGGGGACATCGCCCGGCCGATGGTGTGCTGGTCCGCCCGGCGGACGGGGTCGCCGTCGTCCTGTGTGGTCCGGTCCACCATGTAGGGGGTCTTGAGAAGGCCTCCGTTGGCGACGGCCGCCGCGACCATCGCCATCTGCAGCGGCGTCGCCTTGGTGTTGAACTGCCCGATCGAGGAGAGGGCCAGCTGGTCCGGGCTCATGTCGGTGTCGAAGTTCGAGCGCGAGACCCAGGCCGGCACCCGCAGGCCGTCGTCGTTGAACCCGAACCTGTGCGCCGCCCGCGTCATCCCCCGCAGCCCGACCTGTACGCCGATCTTCGCCATCACCGTGTTGCACGACCACTGCACGGCCTCGGCCATCGAGGCGTCGGCGCAGCCGGTGCCCGCGTTCGGGAGCAGGGTGCTGGTGCCCGGCAGGGGGTAGGGGTCCGGGGTCTGCGTCGGCGCGTCCACGTCGCTGACCACGCCCGCGTCGAGGGCGGCCGCGGCGGTCACGATCTTGAAGGTGGAGCCGGGGGGGTAGGTCTCGCGCAGCGCGCGGTTGAGCATGGGCTTGGCGGGGTCCGCGTTGAGCTTCTCCCAGGCGGCCTTGGTCCTCACCCCCGTGCCGGAGAGCAGCCCCGGGTCGTAGGAGGGGCTGCTGACCAGCGCGAGGATCCTGCCGGTGGCCGGTTCGACCGCGGCGACCGCGCCCCGCTTCCCGGCGAGCCCGCTGTACGCGGCCAGCTGCATCTTCGCCCGGATGGTGGTGGCGGCGTCGCCGCCGCCGGGACGGCCGCGCGCGAGTTCGTACCAGAGCGGGAAGGCCGAGAGCCCGGGGTCGGTACCGGACAGGACCGGGTCCTCGGCGCGCTCCAGGAAGCTCGTCCCGTAGGTCTGGGACGAGAAGCCGGTGACGGGGGCGTAGAGCGGGCCGTTCGTGTAAGTCCGCTCGTAGCGCAGCAGTTGGCGGCTGTCCCGGGAGCCGGTGACGGGACGCCCGTCGACCAGGATGTCGCCGCGCGGTTCGGCGTAGCGCGCGACGGCGGGGCGTTTGTTGGCCGGGTTCGCCCCGTAGGCCGCGGCTTCCCAGACCTGGACGCGGGCGACGTTGACCAGCAGGGCGAGCAGCAGCAGGGCGCAGAAGTAGGCACACCAGCGGATGTAGCGGATCACGCTTCGGCCTCCTCGGCCGGTCGGGGCCTGCGGGCGCTGTCGCTGAGCCGGACGAGGAGCGCGACGATGATCCAGTTGGTGACGACGGAGGAACCGCCCTGGGCGAGGAAGGGCATGGCCATGCCGGTGAGCGGGATCAGGCCGGTGACCCCGCCCGCGATGACGAACACCTGGAGCGCGACGATCGAGGCCAGCCCGGTGGCGAGGAGGCGGCCGAAGGGGTCGCGCAGGGCGAGTCCGGCGGCGAAGCCGCGGGAGACGAGGAGCCCGTAGAGGAGCAGGATCGCGGTGAGGCCGACGAGGCCGAGCTCCTCCCCCGCGGTGGCGAGGATGAAGTCGGACTTGGCGGCGAAGCCGATGAGGAAGGACTGGCCGTGGCCGAGCCCGGCGCCGAGGAGGCCGCCGGCCCCGAACGCGAAGAGCGACTGGGCGAGCTGGCCGGGGCCGTCGCCGCGTTCGATGGAGGCGAAAGGATTCAGCCAGTCGTCCACACGGCTGTTCACGTGCGGCTCGAACGTCCCGACCGCGTACGCGCCCACGGCGGCGAGCATCAGCCCGATGGCGATCCAGCCCATCCTGCCGGTGGCGGTGAACAGCATGATCACGAAGAGGCCGAAGAAGAGCAGTGAGGTACCGAGGTCGCGCTCGAGAACGAGCACGCCGACGGACAGCAGCCAGATGGCGAGGATCGGGCCGAGGACCCGGCCGGGGAGCAGCTTGAGCTTCCAGAAGAGGGTGCGTCCGGTGAGGGCGAGGGCGGTGCGGTTCGCGGCGAGGTAGGCGGCGAAGAACACGGCGAGCAGGATCTTGGCGAACTCCCCGGGCTGGAAGGAGAGTCCGGCGAACCGGATCCAGATGTGGGCGCCGTTGACGGCCGGGAAGAAGACGGGCACGAGCATCAGCGCGAGCGCCACCGCCACGGAGAGGTACGCGTACTTCTGGAGCACCCGGTGGTCGCGGAGCAGCCCGACCACGAGGACGAAGAGCGCCACCCCCAGTGCCGACCACCGCAGTTGCTCCCCGGCCGTGAGGTGGCCGGGCGTGGTGGCGTCGAGCCGCTGGATGAGGACGAGGCCCAGCCCGTTGAGCAGGACGGCGATCGGGAGCAGCAGCGGATCGGCGTACGGGGCGCACAGCCGGACGGCGAGATGTGCGGCGAGCGCGGCGACGGCGAGTCCGGCGGCGTAGTGGGCGGCGGGGCGCGGGACGTGGCCCGTGGTGGTGAGGCCGACGTAGAGGTGGCCGAGGACGGCGATCAGGACGGCGCCGACGAGCAGCGACAGCTCTACTCCGCGGCGCCTGGGGGCTCGGGCATCGGGTGGCGGGGGCGGGCCGGGCTCCGCCACCTTCGCCGTCAGAGCGGTCATACGGGGAAACGTAGCAAGCAGGCGGCCCCTATGTCCGCTTATGTCATAGTGTGCCGAAGAGTCGTCAGAACCGGTCGGAAGCGAAGTAGCGGATCGGCAGATCAGCGGATCAGGAGCCTCCCCCCATGGGACCTGCGGAGTTCATCGTTCTGGCCTTTCCCGAGGAACAGCTGCGGGTGGCCGCGGTCGAGGCGGTGATGGGACTGCGCAAGGCCGGGGTGGTACGGCTGATCGACGGTCTCGTGGCCACCAAGACGGCGGCCGGTGAGGTGCTGGCGGCGGAGTTCGACGAGTTCGTCGAACTCCGGGGCCTGCTCGCCCACCGGGAGGCCGCCCCACTGATCGGTCCGGAGGACGTCAGGGAATCGGCCGACCTGATGGAGCGCGGCAGCTGCGCGCTCCTCCTGGTGATCGAGCACGTATGGGCCGAGGACGCCGCCATCGCCGTCCGCGCGGCGGGCGGCCGCGTCGCGGGCGCGGTCCGCCTCCCGGCCGACCGGCTGGGGGTGGCCTGATGTTCATCCGCCCCATCGGCTCCGTCGTGAACCCCTCCCAGCGCCCTTCGGGCCAGCCGCTGCTGCGCGGCATCCTGGCCCGCGGCGCCTACGTCTGGGACACCGCCCGGCAGCCCCCGCCGACGCCGCACTCCCCGCACTCCCCGTACTCCCCGTACTCCCCGCAGGACGCACCGGCCGCCCGGGGCGCGGCGTCCTCGGATCCCGCCGCGCCCGCATCCCCCTCGACCACCTCCCGCGGGCCCTCCGGCGACCGCCCGGCGCCGCCCCCCGGTACGGGAGCCCCCGGGCCGGACGGCCCCGGCGCCGACCTGACGGACCGCCTGACCCGGCTCGCCGCCCTGGCCCGCGAGGGACTCCTGACCCCGGAGGAGTTCTCGGCGGCCAAGACCCGCCTGCTGGCCGGCTGACCCGACCGGACCCGAACTGACCTGACCTGACCTGACCTGAGCGCCCGACCCGGCGCCCGGCCCGGCGGCCGGGCGTAGGCCGACCGGGTGGGTCCCGCGCCACGGCCGACTCGGGTGGCTGATTTGTCATACCGCGCATGGGAGCATCGGCCGCCTGGAGGTGACCCCATGTCACGTCGACACCGGCGTCGGCTGCTTCGCGCCGCCTGCCTCGCCGCGGCCCTCGTCACGGCCGGCCCGTTCCCCGCCGCGCACGCCGCGCCCGCGGCAACCGCCACGCCCGTCCCGCCCGAACGTCCCGCCGGTCCCGACTCGGTCGCCGCGCCCGAGGCACCCGTGACACCCGAGGCACCCGAGGCGCCCGAGACACCCGAGACCGCCACGGCGCCCGACGCGCCCTCCGAACCCGACGCGCCCGCCCCGCCGGCCGCAGCCGCAGCCCTCGCCGCGCCCGCCGCCGCGCCCGCCGCCCCCACCGAGCCCGTGGGCGTGCTCCTCACCCGCCTCCGAAGCCTCTACCAGCAGGCCGAGCAGGCCACCGAGGCCTACAACGCCGCCGAGACCGCCCTCACCTCCCGCCGGGGCGAGGAGCGCCGCCTCAGCACCGGGCTGGGCAGGGCGCGTACCGCCGTCTCCGACGCCCGGGCCACCACCGGCCGGCTGGCGCGCGAGCAGTACAAGGGCGCCCGCGGATTCTCCCCGTACGCCCGGATGCTGTTCTCCGGAGACCCCCAAGGAGCCCTGGACCAGCGGCGGATCGCCGCACGCGAGGGCGCGCGGCGGGCCGCCGCCCTGGACCGGCTGACCCGGGGCGAGCGGCAGGCCGACGCCCTCGCCGTCGCCGCCCGCAAGGCCCTGGACTCCGAACAGAAGCTGGCCGCCGAGACGAGGAAGCGCAAGGAGGAGGCCGCGGCGCGGCTCAAGGAGGTCGAGCGGCTGCTGGCCTCACTGACCCCCGCGCAGCGCGGCGAACTCGGGACGCGGGAGGCCGAGGACACCGACGCCGCGCAGCGGGCCCTGGTCGCGTCGGGAAGTCTCGGCACGCGGTCCCGCCCCCCGACGGCGGCCGGCGGCACGGCCCTCACCTACGCGACCGCCCAGCTCGGCAAGCCCTACGTCTGGGGCGCCGAGGGACCGGCCTCCTTCGACTGTTCCGGGCTGACCTCGCAGGCCTGGGCGCACGCGGGGCGGGCGATCCCCCGGACCAGCCAGGAGCAGTGGGCCCAGCTGCCCAAGGTGCCCCTGGACGAGCTCCGCCCCGGCGACCTGGTCGTGTACTTCCCTACCGCCACCCACGTGGCCCTGTACGTCGGGGACGGCAAGGTGATCCAGGCGCCCCGGCCCGGCGCGAAGGTCAAGGTCTCCCCGATCGCCGCGAACCCGCTGCTCGGCGCGGTGCGCCCGGACCCCGACGGGGCGCCGCTGACCGCCTACACCCCGCCCCCGCTTCCCGGGGCCGGGAAAGCCGGGGCGGCGGGGGACGACACGGGCTACTCGGGGACCGAGGCGCCCGTGACCTCCGCCAGGTAGTCGGCCGCGTCCTCGGGGTCGTAGAAGTACGCGTCGAAGTCGGCCGGGTTGTCGAAGCCGTTGGCGAAACGGTCCGCCACCGGCTGGAGCTGCCCGGCCGCGCCGATCAGGTTCAGCACGTGCTCCGGCGGGACGCCGAGCATGGCGTTCGTCCACTGGGTGACCGGCTTGCCGCTGGTGAACCAGTACTTGTCGAAGGTCGCCCGCATCCACGCCTCGTCGAACGGCTGGTCCCCGTGCAGGAGGATCGACGAGAGGTACGAGGCGGCGCACTTGGCGGCGGAGTTCGCGCCCTGCCCGGTGATCGGGTCGTTGGCGACCACCACGTCCGCGACGCCCAGCACCAGTCCTCCGCCGGGCAGGCGGCCGACGGGATTGCGGACGACGGGCGCGTAGCGGCCGGCGAGCGTGGCGCCCGCGTCCGTCAGCTCGGCCTTCGTGGCCCGCGCGTACTCCCAGGGCGTGAACTTCTTCATCAGGTCCAGCGTCAGCGCCAGGTGCCCGGCGGGGTCGCGCACGCCGTCGAAGACGTCCAGCGGACCGCCCGGGACTCCCTCCCAGAAGAGGATGTCGGCCCGCCCGGAGGTGGTCAGCGTCGGCATGACGAAGAGCTCGCCGACGCCGGGGACCAGGTTGCAGCGCACGGCCTCCGTCTGCGGGTGCTCGGGGCGCGGGCCGAGCCCGTGCACGTAGCTGACCGCGAGCGCGCGCTGCGGGGCGTCGTACGGGGAGCGGGCGGCGTCCCGGCCGAACAGCGAGACCAGCTCGCCCTTGCCGGCCGCGACCAGCACCAGGTCGTACGTGCGGGCGAAGAAGTCGAGGTCGGAGACGGACGCGCCGTGGATGACCAGCTGCCCGCCGCGCTGGACGAAGGTGTCGAGCCAGCCGGACATCTTCACGCGCTGGTCGACGGACTGGGCGTGGCCCTTCAGCTCACCCAGCCAGTCGACGGCGCGGCCGCCGTCGGGGGCGGCGACCGAGACGCCCAGGCCCTCGATCTTCGGCGCCTGCTGCTCCCAGAAGTTCAGCTGGAGGTCCCGCTCGTGCTGGAGGGCCGTGTCGAACATGACTTGCGTGGACATGACCCGCCCGGTGCGTATCTCGTCCGCCGTCCGGTTGGACATGAGGGTGACCTCGTACCCCTTCGACTGGAGTCCGAGGGCGAGCTGGAGGCCGGACTGGCCGGCACCGACGACGAGTATCTTGCGCATCTGCACGTCTCTATTCGGGAGTCGAGTCGAGGGCGTGGCCCACGAGGGTCAGCAGGGATTCCAGCACCGTGTCCCGGCGCCGCGCGTCCATGATCACGACGGGTACGCGGTCCGGTATGGTCAGCGCCTCCCGCACGTCGTCCGGTGCGTACGAACGCGTGCCCTCGAAGTGGTTGACGGCGACGGTGTACGGCAGCCCGCAGCTCTCGAAGTAGTCGAGGGCCGGGAAGCAGTCGCGCAGCCGGCGCGTGTCGGCGAGCACGATCCCGCCGATGGCGCCCCGCACCAGGTCGTCCCACATGAACCAGAAGCGCTCCTGGCCCGGGGTCCCGTACACGTACAGGACGAGGTCGTCGTCGAGCGTGACGCGCCCGAAGTCCATGGCGACGGTGGTGGTGTGCTTGTCCGGGGTCGCGGACAGGTCGTCGGTCGGGACGCTGGCCTCGGTCATCAGCGCTTCGGTACGCAGCGGCGGGATCTCGGAGACGGACCCGACGAAGGTCGTCTTGCCCACCCCGAAGCCGCCCGCCACCAGCACCTTCACGGCGACGGGCGCGCGCGAGCGGTCGTACTGCCAGGGCTGTACGGGCTCGGGGAAGAGGCCGGTTTCAGAGACGGCGGAGGCCACTGAGCACCCTTTCGAGCAGCGCGCGGTCGGGGCGGCCGTTGCCGTGCCCGGTCCCGTAGACGCGGATCCTTCCCTGGTCGGCGAGATCGCTGACGAGTACGCGCACCACGCCCAGCGGCAGCTTCAGCAGCGCGGCGACCTCGGCGATCGTGCGCATGCGGCGGCAGATCTCGACGATCGCCGGCATCTCGGGCATCCGGTCGGGCTCGCGGGGAGAGGACGCCTTGCTCTCCAGGGCGGCGACGAAGGTCTCGACGTGCAGGACGTCCGCGAAACGGGTCCGGCCGCCCGTGAGGGAGTACGGGCGGACGCGGGCGGGACGGCGATCGGCGCCGCGTATCGGCAGCCGGTCGGAGGCCGGACTCCTCAAGGGGTGTTCTCCATCGACTGGCGCAGCTCACTGCGGACTTCGGGGGTCAGGACGTGGCCGGCGCGGCCCACGAACAAGGCCATGTGGTAGGCGACGACGCTCATGTCGCAGTCCGGCGTGGCGTGCACCCCGAGGAGCGAGCCGTCGCTGATGGACATGACGAAGACGGAGCCGTGCTCCATCGCCACCATCGTCTGCTTGACCGTGCCGCCGTCCATCAGGGCGGCCGCGCCCGTGGTGAGCGAGCCGAGGCCGGAGACGATGGTCGCGAGGCCGGCGGACGCGCCGCGCGGGCCCGTGGGACGGGCGGGTGCGGGTACGGCACCGGCGGGGGGCGTGTCGGGTGCCACCGGGTCGGAGGACAGCAACAGGAGCCCGTCCGAGGAGACGACGGCCACGGAGTTGACCCCGGGCACCTCCTCGACGAGGTCGGTCAGCAGCCACTGAAGGTTGCGGGCCTGGGTGCTCAGTCCGTACGTACTGGGCGCGTTCATGTGCGTGCCTCCTGTGCGGTGTCCCCCCGGTCGGTCTGCCCCTGCTCGTGCGGTCGGTCCTCTGCGTGGTCCTGTACGTGCTCCTGTGCGTGGTCCTGCGAGAGCTCCGCCTCCACGACGCGGCGCCCGTCCTGGGCGCCGCGGTAGAACCCGCCGAGCCGCCGGCGCAGCTCGTCGGCGTCCACGCGGCGCGGCGCGGCGGGCGCGTCGTCCTCGCGCCCGGCGGCCACCACCCGGGGGGTCCGCTTGGGGAGGCCCTTGTCGGTGAGGGGCTCCTGCGCGGACGCCTCGGCCGGGGCCTGGAGGGTGGACCCCTCCTCGGGGGGCACCGGCACCGGCGCCTGCGCCTGCGGCGGGACCCGGAACACCTGCTCGGCGGGCGGCAGCTGCCCGGCCGGGGGCTCGAACGCCGCCGGAGCGGTCTCCGGAGCCACCCGGGCCGACAGCTCCTCGGCCGGAGCGGGCGCGGCCTCGTGCACCGGCTCGGAGTCGGATGCGGCCACCGGCTCGGGCTCGGCGGCGGCCACCGGCTCGGGCTCGGGCTCGGCGGCGGGAGCCGGTTCGGAAGTCCGCGCCGGGTCCGGCTCCGCCGGAAGCGGCCCGGTCGCGTCGGCGGCGGCCGGGGTCCCGCCACGCTCCCGCAGCCGCGACGGAATCGTGTTCTCGTTCGCCTCGGCGACCACCCCGGGCAGGTGCAGCGCGTACGCGCCCGGCGTACCCAGGGTGTGGACCGGCGAGGCGGGCGGGCCGGCGGGCAGCAGCGCCGCCGGTACGACGACCAGGGCCTCCGTGCCTCCGTGCTGCGGGGTCCGCAGCTCCGCGGTCACCGCGTGCCGGGCCGCGAGCCGCCCGGCCACGTACAGCCCGAGGCCCAGGCCGTGTTCCGACTCCGGTTCCTCGTCGTACGCCTCCGGCGCGGCCAGCCGGGCGTTCAGCGCCTCCAGCCGGTCCCCGGTGACCCCGATGCCCTCGTCCACGACGGACAGCACCACGTCACCGGAGTCCAGCAGCCGGCCCGACACCTTCACCTTGGCGTCCGGCGGCGAGAAGGTCGTCGCGTTCTCCAGCAGTTCCGCGAGCACGTGCGAGATGTCGTCGGCGGCGTGCCCGGCGACCTGCGTGTACGAGGGCAGGGCCCCGAGGTCGACGCGCTCGTAGCGCTCGATCTCGCTGACCGCCGCGCGCATGACGTCGACCATCGGCACCGCCGCGGCCTGTCCGTGGCCGTGTTCCTGACCGGCGAGGACGAGCAGGTTCTCGTTGTGGCGGCGCATCACGGTCGCCAGGTGGTCGAGCTTGAAGAGGGTGGAGAGGCGGTCAGGGCACTGCTCCTGCGACTCCAGCTCCTCGATGACCTCGAGTTGGCGCTCGACGAGCCCGAGGGTCCGCAGCGACAGCGACACGGACGTGGCCGACATGACGCGGCGGTGCTCCTCCTGCCCCGCCCGCAGCTGGGCGAGTTCGTCCTCCAGGGCCTCGCGGCCCGTGGCGAGCGCCTCGTTGCGGCCGATGAGGCGGCGCCGGTCGGCGTCCAGTCCGGCGATCCGGGTGTGCAGGGAGACCGTCTGGTCCCGTACGGCGTTGAGGTGGCGCACGACCTCGGCGAACTCGTCGTTGCGGCCGGTGAACCTGACCGGCTCCACCGAGCCCTCGGGCGTCGCCAGCCGCGCGGCGCCGCGCCGCAGGACCGACAGCGGCCGGGTCAGTGAGCGGGCGACGGCCGTGGCGACGCCGACGGTGACGACGAACAGCACGCCGAGGAAGGCCAGCAGGGTCTCCAGCGCGGTCACGTCGTCGTCCCGCAGCGTGGCGAGGGCGGTGGCCCGCTGGGCCGCGAGGGTGGCCTCGACCGAGCGCATCCGGTCCACGCGGGCGGTGAGGGACGAGCCGACGGTGGCGGGGTCGAGCTTGCGGTCGGCGGCGGAGAGGGTCGGCCGGTCGGTGAGGCGCTTGAGGTAGTCGTCGGCCGTCTTGACCTCGGGCCCGGTGACGGTGGCGGCGAGGGTCTGGCGCACGTCGGGGCGCGCGGCCCGCGCGAAGTCGTCGAGGGCGCCCTGCTCCCGTACCCGCGCCCGCTGGGCGGCGGTGGTGAGCTCGTCCACGACGGCGGAGCCCGGGGCCTGGTCGCCGCGCGGGACGGACAGCCCGGCCAGGAGCAGTCCACGGGTGGCGGAGGCCTGTTCCACGGCCTGGTCGAGGGGGGCCAGCGGCCGGGCCGTGACGAGGGCGTCCTCGGCGCGCGCGGGCGTCAGCTCGGCGAGCCGGCCGCCGGGGGCGAGGAGTTCGGCGATGACCCCGGAGTAGGACTGGTGGGCGGCGAGGGCGCTGCCCTTGCCGTCCACGGCCTCGGCGCGCACGGTGCGGACCCGGCCCAGCGCGCGGGCGAGCTCCTCGTCGGCGTCGGCCCGGACCTCGGCGAGCTGGCGGTCGGTGCCGGCGGTGCGGTCCCGGACGGTGGACTGGGCGGCGCCGGGGCGGCCCTTGGCCACGTACTCGGTGACGGCGTCGCGCTCGTCGCCGAGGAGGTGGGCCAGGGTGAGGGTCTGCCGGGTCTGCTCGGCCAGGTCGACCAGGTGCTGGGAGTCCTTCAGGTCCGCCGAGGCGGAGAGGACGGCGGGCGCCCCGGCGCAGAGCACGGCGAGTCCGGCCACGGCGACTCCGAGGACCAGCCTGCTGCGCACGCGGACGCGGCGCCCCGCGGGGAGCCCGGCGGCGGCAGGGGCTGGTCGGTCGGGTGCGGTGCCGTCGGGTGCGGTGCCGTTCGCGACGGTGCCGTTCTTCCGAGGCCGCTTCTTCTGCACCGGTGCTCGCAATCCTGTACGTGTGCTGCTCGTGCTCGTCTACTCGCGTGGCCGAGGTAACGGCCGGTCAACAAGTAAACGTCTCCCGCCCCGCCGTCCCGCTGCGTTGTACGACGTACCGCTTCAGACCTTCGCAGTGCGCCGGGATGAGAGCCGCACATCACCCACCCGGCCACACGAAGGAGTGAACAGCACGGACGAGTTGGCGGCCAACTCGGCAAACCGGCGTCAGAGCCCGTCCGTGGACGGTTGGTTGAAAGATCGATGCGGCCTTTGGCAGGATGCCCGCCCACATACCGGCGGTCACCCCACCGGCCACCGGGTTCCCTCTCACCCCACACACCCCGTCCTGGTCCGTACCTTCCCCGGGCCGCCCCGCCCCTCCGGGGCTCCGCGCGGACAGAATGTCCGCATGCGCATCGATCTCTCCTCCGCCCCCGGCCACCCGGAACGCCCCAACGAGGACTGGGTGTCGGCCGCGACGCCCGCGTCGGGCGGCGGAGTCCTGGTCGCCCTCGACGGGGTCACCCCGCCGTCCGGCGACGTCGGCTGCGCGCACGGCGTCCCGTGGTTCACATCACGCCTCGGCGGCCGATTGACCGAACTGTCCGGATCGCACCGGGACATGCCCCTGACGGCCGTCCTCGCGCGGGCCATCGCCGCCACCGCCGACGACCACCGCGACACGTGTGACCTTTCTCACGTCCGGACGCCGCAGGCCACGGTGGTCCTCGTCCGCTGGGACGAGTCCCGGGTCGAGCACCTGGTGCTGTCCGACTCCGTGCTCCTCCTCCAGGGGCCCGGGGGCGAGGTGCGTGCCGTCCTCGACGACCGCCTGGACCGGATTCCGCGCGAGCGGCTGCGCACGGAGGCCTCGGCGGACGCGCTGCGCAACGCGGAGGGCGGCTTCTTCACGGCCGCCGCGGACCCGGCGGTCGCGGCCCGCGCGGTGACCGGGTGCACGCCGCGGGCCGAGGTCCGGGCGCTGGCGGCGCTCACGGACGGGGCGAGCCGGTGGACGGACACCTTCGGGGAGGGCGACTGGGGCGAGTGCCTGGCGGTGCTGCGCAAGGAGGGCGCCCGGTCGCTGATCGAGCGCGTGCGCACCCTGGAGACGGACCCGCAGCGCCCGCACGGGCGCGGCAAGCGGCACGACGACGCCTCGGCGGTGTACGCGGAGCTGTAGACCGCCCGCTCCCGCCCCGCCCTACTCCGCGCTCGCGTTCAGCTGGTTCAGCAGCCGTGCCAGCTCGGCGACTTCTCCCCGGTCCCAGTCGGCGAGTCTGCGCATGTACCGCTCGCGGCGGGCGCCGCGGACCCGCAGGAACCGCACCCGCCCCTCCTCGGTGAGCCCGACCAGGAAGGCCCTGCCGTCGGCCGGGTCCGGCTCGCGGGCCACCAGGCCCAGCACCTCCAGGGCCCGCAGCTGCCGGCTCATCGTGGCCTTGCCGACGCCGAAGTACGCGGCGAGCTCGGTCGCCCGCTGCCGGCCGGCGGCCTCCAGGCGCACGAGGAGCCCGTACGCGGCCGGTTCCAGATCCGGGTGCAGGGCGCGCGCCATCTCCCCGGAGGAGGCGCGGGCGCGACGGAGCAAGACGGACAGCTCCCGCTCCAGGGCAAGGAACTCCTGGTCTTCGCTCCCGTGCACGTACCGCTCCTTCGTGGGGTGTGGAGCACCAGTATTTCGCAGCGGGTGCGCCGGGGGCCCGGGGCCCCGCCGGAGCGGGATCCCGGGCCCCGGCGAAGCCCGCGGCACCTTCGGACCGTGCCTCTTCCTCCCCTCCGGGGGGAATCAGGCGACGGCCGGTACCGCCACGGTGTCGGGGACGAGGGCCAGCTCCAGGACCTGGCGCACGTCCGTCACCGGGTGCACCTCCAGCCCTTCCAGCACCTCGGCCGGGACGTCGTCCAGGTCCGCCTCGTTGCGCTTCGGGATGATGACGGTGGTCAGCCCGGCCCGGTGCGCCGCGAGCAGCTTCTGCTTGACCCCGCCGATCGGCAGCACCCGGCCGGTCAGCGAGACCTCGCCCGTCATCGCCACGTCCGTACGGACCTGCCGTCCGGAGAGCAGCGAGGCCAGCGCCGTCGTCATCGTGATGCCCGCGCTCGGGCCGTCCTTGGGCACCGCGCCCGCCGGGAAGTGGATGTGGACGCCACGGTCCTTCAGGTCGCCGACCGGGAGCTCCAGTTCCGCGCCGTGCGAGCGCAGGAAGCCGAGGGCGATCTGCGCCGACTCCTTCATCACGTCACCGAGCTGCCCGGTGAGGGTGAGCCCGGAGGCGCCCGTCTCCGGATCGGCGAGCGAGGCCTCGACGAACAGGACGTCCCCGCCCGCGCCGGTCACGGCGAGGCCGGTGGCCACGCCGGGCACGGCGGTGCGCCGCTCGGCCGGGTCCTGCGCGGACTCCGGTACGTGGTGCGGCCGCCCGATGAGCGCCCGCAGGTCGCCGGCGCCGATCCGGTACGGAAGCTCCCGCTCGCCCAGCTCGTGCTGGGAGGCCACCTTGCGCAGCAGCCGGGCGACGGAGCGCTCCAGGGTGCGCACGCCCGCCTCGCGGGTGTACTCCCCGGCCAGCTTGCGCAGGGCGTCCTCCTCCAGGACCACTTCCTCGGCGCCGAGGCCGGCGCGCTCCAGCTGACGGGGCAGCAGGTGGTCGCGGGCGATGACGACCTTCTCGTCCTCGGTGTAGCCGTCGAGGCGCACCAGCTCCATGCGGTCGGCGAGGGCCTCGGGGATGGCTTCCAGCACGTTCGCCGTCGCGAGGAACACGACGTCGCTCAGGTCCAGTTCCACCTCCAGGTAGTGGTCCCGGAAGGTGTGGTTCTGGGCGGGGTCGAGGACCTCCAGCAGCGCCGCTGCCGGGTCGCCGCGGAAATCGGATCCGACCTTGTCGATCTCGTCGAGCAGCACGACCGGGTTCATGGACCCGGCCTCCTTGATGGCCCGTACGATCCGGCCGGGCAGGGCGCCCACGTACGTGCGCCGGTGCCCGCGGACCTCGGCCTCGTCGCGTACGCCGCCGAGGGCCACGCGGACGAACGTGCGGCCCATGGCGTGGGCCACGCTCTCGCCCAGCGAGGTCTTGCCGACTCCGGGCGGCCCGACGAGGGCCAGCACGGCTCCGCCGCGGCGGCCGCCGACGACGCCCATGCCGCGCTCGGAACGCCGCTTGCGCACGGCGAGGTACTCGGTGATCCGGTCCTTCACGTCGCTGAGCCCGGCGTGCTCCGCGTCCAGGACCGCGCGGGCTCCCCGGATGTCGTACGCGTCCTCGGTCCGCTCGTTCCAGGGCAGTTCGAGGACGGTGTCGAGCCAGGTGCGGATCCAGGACCCCTCGGGGGACTGGTCGCTGGAGCGCTCCAGCTTGTCGACTTCCTTGAGTGCGGCCTCCCGCACCTTCTCGGGGAGGTCGGCGGCCTCGACCCGGGTGCGGTAGTCGTCGGACTCCTCGCCCTCCTTCTCGCCGCTGAGCTCACGGAGTTCCTTGCGCACGGCCTCCAGCTGACGCTTGAGCAGGAACTCGCGCTGCTGCTTGTCGACCCCGTCCTGCACGTCCTTGGCGATGGACTCGGCGACGTCCTGCTCGGCGAGGTGGTCGCTGAGGGCCTTGACCGCGAGGCGGAGGCGGGCCACCGGCTCGGCGGTCTCCAGCAGCTCCACCTTCTGGGCGGTGCTCAGGAACGGCGAGTAGCCGGAGTTGTCCGCGAGGGCGCCGACGCCCTCGATCTGCTGCACCCGGTCCACGACCTGCCAGGCGCCGCGCTTCTTGAGCCAGCTGGTGGCGAGCGCCTTGTACTCCGTCACGAGCTCGGCGACGACGCCGGGCAGCGGGTCCGGGACGCTCTCGTCCACGGTCTCGCCCTCGACCCACAGCGCGGTTCCGGGCCCGGTGGTCCCGGCCCCGATGCGGACCCGTCCGCGTCCCCGGATCAGCGCCCCGGGGTCCCCGTCGGAGAGCCGTCCCACCTGCTCGACGGTGCCCAGCACCCCGGTGCCCGTGTACTTCCCGTCGACGCGCGGGACGAGCAGCACCCGCGGCTTCCCCGTCCCGGCGGCTGCCTGAGCGGCCTCCACGGCCCCGCGCACCTCCGCGTCGGACAGGTCCAGCGGAACCACCATTCCAGGCAGTACGACCTCGTCGTCGAGCGGCAGTACGGGCAGAGTGAGCGTTACGGACGTCGAAGCCATGATCTTCCCTCCGGCAGTGAAGTTGAGCTATGCCGACTCAATGCACGTGCGCCCCCCAATGTTCCCCAACCCCCGTTCGCCGGGGGCGAACAGGGGTCGGCGGGCCACCCGGGCAGGCGGACGCGAAGGGAAGATCCCAGGCCGGGGGCCTGCCGGCGCAGGCGGCCCGGAGTCAGGCCGCGGAGATCCGGATGTCGCCCGAGGTGGTCCTCGCCGAGAGGCGGGCGGTGGCGGAGGGGTCGGCGGGCAGCGTGATCTGGCGCTCGCCGGAGTCGGTGGACGCCTCGATCCCGTACGCGGCCGAGGGGACCTTGAGCCGCGCCTCGCCCGAGCTGGTCTCCACCGCGACCGAGGCCGGGGCCTTCGTGAAGGCGAGGCGCACGTTGCCGGACTCGGAGCGGGCCTCGGCGCTCGGGCCGGCCAGGTTCCTGCCGGTGACCGAGCCCGAGGAGGTGCGGATCTTCAGCGGCCCGGCGATGCGGTCCGCCGCGACCGACCCGGAGGAGGTCCGCACGTCGGCCGCGGCCACTCCCGTCACCCTGATGTCGCCGCTGCCGCTCTCGAGCCTGACCGTGGCGGAGGCGGGGACCTCCAGGCGGTAGTCGATGGAACACCGGCGGGAGCAGTCGCCGTTGGTGAGGCTCAGCACGCCGCCGGAGACCTGCTGGGCCGGCACGGGCTCGGCGCCGCCCCGGTAGTGGACGGTGCGGCGGACGGTGACGCCCGGTCCGCTTCCGGAGGTGACCTCGATGGTGCCGCTCCGCGCGTCCGACACGTCGACCCCGGTGACGGCCTCGGCGACGGTCGTGTCGGCGTCCACCGTCTTGTGCCGGCCGCCGCCTATGCCGGCGGCCGGGCCGAGGGAGCACCCGGTCAGCAGCAGGCCGCCCGCGAGGGCCGCACCCATGACGGCCGTTCGGGTGGCGGCGGTGGTGGTGCGCGGAGTCCTCTTCGTCGTCATGCGTCCGATCCTGCCGGTCCCGGACGCCGTCGGGCATGGGGCCCGTGCCCGGGTCCTGGTGGGGCTAACCCCCGCAACGGGGCGGCTCCGGCCCCGGCTTCGGGCGGGATCCGCCGGAAGCCGGCCTACGCGCCGGTGGCTACGGGCCGGTCCGGCGAGGGCACGCCCCACTCGCTCCAGGAGCCGTCGTACACCGCGAGCCGGTCGTAGCCGGCGAGGTCCGCGCCCAGCGCGAGCACGCAGGCCGTGACCCCGGATCCGCAGCTGAAGTACAGCCGCTCCCGGTCCCCCGCCACCTCCTCGAAGGCCTCGCGGAGTTCGGCGGCCGGCCGCATCAGGCCCGCGGGGTCCTGGAGTTCCCCGAAGGGGAGGCTGAGCGCGCCCGGCATGTGGCCGCCGCGCAGGCCGGGCCGGGGTTCGGGGGCGGTGCCGGCGAACCGCTCGCGGGTGCGGGCGTCGAGCACGGCGGCGGCCGGATCGGCCAGGGCCTCCGTGACGGCGGCGGCGTCCACCAGCAGCCCGGCGCGGGGACGGGCCGTGAAGGAGCCGCGCGGGCCCCCGTACGCCGCCGCGCGCTCCTCCACCGGCAGGTCGGCGGCGACCCACGCGGGCAGCCCGCCGTCGAGGACGGCGACCCGGTCGAAGCCCATGGCGCGCAGCATCCACCAGGCACGGGCGCTGGAGTAGACGCCGGCGCCGTCGTACGCGACGACCGTGCTGGTGTCGTCGACGCCGAGCTCGCGCATCGCCTCGGCGAACGCGTCGGGGCCGGGCACGGTGTGCGGGGCCGCCGCGCCGTGGTCGGACAGGGCGCCGTCGAGGTCGAAGGGCCGGGCGCCCGGGATGCGGCGGTCCGCGGCGCGGTGGCCGCCGACGGAGGCGTCGAAGACGACCAGTCCGGGCGCGCCGAGGCGCGCCGCGAGCCAGTCGGCGCCGACCAGCGGACCGGGCGGCGCGAGCGGTTCCGCGGTCCCGCCCCCGGACGGGTTCGCGTTCGCGCGGGCGTGGGCGTGGGTGTGGGTGTGCGTACGGGCTGCGGTCATGCGCCACCTCCGGCAGAAGTCGACGACGGGCCCCTGCTCCGCGGCCCCCCTGCGCCCCATCCTCCTACGGGCAGCCGCCCGGACGGGCGAAGAGGGCCACGCGGGCGCCGCGGACCCGCTCGAGCGCGCACAGGTCGAAGGAGGAGACGAGCGTCTGCCGTTTCACCGCCTCGGCCGGGTCCCCGTCCAGCGGCTGGCCCACCGGGTCCATCAGGGCCACCACCCGCTCGGTGGCCGGGTCCAGCAGGGCCTCGCGGATCCCTTCCGGCGTCCGCTCCACCCCTTGGAGGCTCCGCGAGGCCGCAGGGGTGCGGGCCAGTGCGAGGTCGCGCAGGGAGCCGTGGACCTCCGGCGAGGACAGCAGCCATTCGCGCCGCCGCGAGGGGAGGAAGAGCACGGCGTCGCCCGGCCGCGCGAGCGCGCGGACGGCCGCCGCCACGGCGAGGGCGTCGTCCTTGCGGCTCTCCGGGGTGCGCAGCCACGCGGACCAGAACCCGAGCGGGACGAGGAGCGCGCCGACCAGCAGCCACGGCCACCAGCCGGCCCGCCCCCGGACCGCCCCGCCCGCGACCGCGCCTCCTGGGACCCCCCCGCCCGGGACTGCCGCGAGCCGGACCCCCGCCAGCCGGACCCCCGCGAGGAGGGCGGGGCCGGCGAGCGCGTAGAGCACGTACCGGTCGACGTACCAGGGGTGCACCAGCGAGACAGCGAGGAGCAGACCCGGCGGCAGGAGCGCGAGCGGCAGGGCCACGCGGACGAGTTCCCGCGCGGCCCCCCTGGCGAGGAGGAGCGAGGCGGCCGCGAGCACCCCGTACGCCGCCCAGTCCTGCCAGCCCGGCCGTCCGAGCCAGCCCAGCTGCTGCTGCGCCTGGCGCGCGCTGACCAGGGCGAGCGGCAGCAGTCCGGCGACCACGGCGCCGGCCGCGAGGCGCCAGCCGCGCGAACGGCGGGCGGCGAAGGCGTGCGCGGGCAGCGCCAGTAGGGCGAACTCGTGCAGCCAGCAGCCCAGCAGCAGGACCACGGCGTAGGCGGCCCAGCGCTCGCGCAGCATCAGGTACGTGGCCCAGACGACGGCGGCGGCGACGAGGGCGTACGAGCGTCCCTCCTGGGCGTACATCTGCACGGGCGGGAGCACGGCGTAGCAGAGCCCGGCGAGGAGCGCGGCCCGCTCGGGCCGGTCCGCGGCCAGCCGGTGCGCGAGGGCGGCCACCCCGGCGGCGGCGAGGGCGGTGGCGGCCACGGACGGCAGGCGCAGGGTCCAGAGGCTGTCGCCGCCGACGCCGAACACGGCGCGCATCAGCAGGTAGTAGAGGCCGTGCACGGCGTCGACCCGGCCGAGCAGTTCCCACAGCTCACCGGCCGGCCGGTGGGCGACCTGCCAGGTGACGGATTCGTCGCGCCACATGGAGCCGGCGCGCGGGAGGCCCCAGAGGCCGAGTGCGAGGGCGGCGAGCGGCGGCAGCCAGCGCCAGGGGGCGAAGCGGCTGATGTCTGCCTCCGGGTGCTATCCGTACGGGTGGTGCGGACTCCATACTCGGGGTTCGAGCCGGATACCTGCGGGGTGGGGCATGCGAACACGTGGATGGCGGGCCGGTCCGGTGGCCGCGACGGCGGTCTTGGTCCTGGCTTCGGCACTGGGCGCGTGTTCGTCCGACGGGCCCGCGGACGGGGCTTCGCCGGGCCCGGCGAAGAGCACCGGCTCCGGGGCGGGCGCGAGCCCGGGCGACGGGTCCGGGGCGCCCTCGGCGACGGCCACGCTGCCGCCCGGCCAGAGCCAGAGCCCCGCGAACCCCGCTCCGGACCCCTCCGCGAGTCCCCCGGCGTCGGTGCCCGCGCCCGCGGGCTCGGAGCCGGACGCCGGCGCGACGCTCGTCGCGGTCACCCGCAGCGGCGGGATCACGGGCAAGACGAGCACCCTGGTCGTCAAGGGGGACGGAACCTTCCTGCGGCTGGACGCGAAGGCCGTGACGGTCGACCGCGACAAGCTCCCGGCGGCCGCCCTCGCGCACCTGCGCACCGCCCTGCGGAACGCGGACTTCGCCCGCCTGCCCCGGATCTCGACGCCCGACCGGCCGGTCGCCGACGCGTTCACCTACGCCTTCCGGCACGACGGCTACGAGGTGGCCGCCGCCCAGACCACCCTGCCGGCGCCGCTGGGAGACGTCCTGGACGCCCTGCCGGCCTTCGAACCGCGCTGACGGACCTCCCGGGCGGCGCCCGCCGGGGCCGGCCCTCCCCGGTACCGCCCTCCGGGGCCCGCCCGCCCCGGTACCGCCCTCCGGGGGCCGCCCGGCGGAGCCCCGACCACCCACCGCACCCGGAACCGGGCCGCCGCCCCCTGGGAGGGACGGGACGGCCCCCGGCGGCGTCCGTGGCGAAAACCACACATCCGGAACCCGTCATAGCCGCAGGCCGAACGCTCCTCTACGCTGCACCCCTATCACGCGGGATCTTCAGGGGCGGGACATGGAACAGACGCACACCACCCACAACGGCGCCGCGGCCACCCCGGGCGCGCAGCGCCGGGTACTCGTCGTCGAGGACGACCACACCATCGCCGAGGCCATCGCGGCCCGGCTGCGCGCCGAGGGCTTCCAGGTGCAGACGGCCTCCGACGGACCGGCGGCGGTCGCCGCCGCCGAGAACTGGCTGCCGGAGCTGCTGGTCCTGGACATCATGCTGCCGGGCTTCGACGGCCTGGAGGTCTGCCGCCGGGTCCAGGCCCAGCGCCCGGTCCCGGTGCTGATGCTCACCGCCCGGGACGACGAGACGGACCTGCTCGTCGGCCTCGGGGTCGGCGCCGACGACTACATGACGAAGCCCTTCTCGATGCGCGAGCTGGCCGCGCGGGTCCACGTCCTCCTGCGCAGGGTGGAGCGGGCCACCCTGGCCGCGCACGCCCCCCGCGGGGCCACCCTGCGCCTGGGCGATCTGGAGATCGACCACGCGCAGCGCCGGGTGCGGGTGCACACCGAGGACGTGCACCTGACGCCGACCGAGTTCGATCTGCTGGTGTGCCTGGCCGGCACGCCGCGGGCGGTGCTCTCGCGCGAGCAGCTGCTCGCCGAGGTGTGGGACTGGGCCGACGCGTCCGGGACCCGTACCGTCGACAGTCACATCAAGGCCCTGCGCCGGAAGATCGGCGCCGAGCGGATCCGTACGGTCCACGGCGTCGGGTACGCCCTGGAGACCCCGGCCCAGCCGTGAGCGGGCACCGGCCGCCGGGTCAGCGGCCTCCCGGCGGGCTGCGGCCCCCCGGAGGACTGCGGCCCTTCTCGCCGTTCTCGATCAAGACGAAGCTGGGCACGCTCGTCGTGGTGTCGGTGTTCATCACCACCGGCCTGCTGATGGTGGCGATGCGCACGGCCACCGAGGTCCGCTTCATCACGGTGTTCTCGGTGATCGCCTCGATGCTGATCACGCAGTTCGTCGCCCACAGCCTGACGGCGCCGCTGGACGACATGACCACGGTGGCCCGGGCGATATCCCGCGGGGACTACACCCGCCGGGTGCGCGAGGCCGGCCGCCGGGACGAGCTGGGCGACCTCGCCTCCACGATCAATCTGATGGCGGACGACCTGGAGGCGGTGGACCGGCACCGCAAGGAGCTCGTGGCCAACGTCTCGCACGAGCTGCGCACCCCGATCGCGGCGCTGCGCGCGGTGCTGGAGAACGTGGTGGACGGGGTCTCGGCAGCCGATCCGGAGACCATGCGGACGGCGCTGAAGCAGACCGAGCGGCTCGGACGGCTGGTGGAGACCCTGCTGGACCTGTCCCGGGTGGACAACGGGGTGGTGCCGCTGCGGGCCCGCCGCTTCGAGGTGTGGCCGTACCTGTCGGGGGTGCTGAAGGAGTCGGGGCTGGCCGCGGCCGGCCGGCCGGGGCTGACCTCCGGCTCGGGCGGGCACACCCGCAACGACGTCCACCTCCACCTGGACGTGTTCCCGGCGGACCTGACGGCGCACGCGGACGCCGAGCGGCTGCACCAGGTGGTGGCGAACCTCATCGACAACGCGGTCAAGCACAGCCCGCCGCACGGCCGGGTCACCGTCCGCGCGCGGGCGGGCGACGCTCCCGGGGCCCTGGAGCTGGAGGTCAGCGACGAAGGTCCGGGCATCCCGGAGGAGGAGCGGCACCGGGTCTTCGAGCGGTTCAACCGGGGCAGCGCGAGGGGCGGGGACGGCGGGACCGGGCTGGGCCTGGCCATCGCCCGCTGGGCGGTCGGGCTGCACGGAGGGCACATCGGGGTGGCCGAATCGTCCCGGGGCTGCCGCATCCTCGTCACGCTTCCGGGCAGCTCACAGGCGCCGGGTTGACGTAGGGTTCGAGTGGGAAGGACATGATCTCGGCCACAGGCGCCGGGGTCCGTCAGGGGTGCGAAGCCAAGGGGGCCGCAACCGCGGTGCCTCCTGCCCGAACCACGCTTGTTTCCCGCCATTCCTAGCGGTGAAACCCGCCGTTCGATGTGACCTACGCGACGGAAGTACCGCCCGGTCTGCATCACACGGTCCGGGAGGCGTAGCCTTTATTCCCGCTGTCCATACCTTGTGAAGCGGAAGAGGGCGGTTGCCGCCGTGTCGCCACAGTCCCCCAGTAACTCGAGCACCACGACCGAAGCAGGAGGGAGCGGGAAGAACCCCGCCCCGGGCTTCGGTGCCAATGAGTGGCTCGTCGACGAGATCTACCAGCAGTACCTCCAGGACCCCAACTCGGTCGACCGGGCCTGGTGGGACTTCTTCGCCGACTACAAGCCGGGGGGCGCTGTCGCTCCGGTGAAGGCGGATAAGCCCTCGGAGAAGCCGACTCCCCCCGCCGCGACGACGGACGGCGCCTCCGCACAGGCCGCCGCCCCCGTCACCGCCGCATCGCCGCAGGCGTCCGTCGCCGCCGCCACGGGGGCGGCGAGCGCCACGCCCGCAGCCCCGGCCGCGACGCCCGCGCCAGCTCCTGCCCCTGTACCTGCCACCCCCTCTGGTGCCCCTGCTGTGACTGTCACCTCCCAGGCCCCGGCCGCCGCACCGGCCGCGCCTGCCCCTCAGGCATCGGCTCCGGCCGCCGCCCCCGCCCCCGTAGCCCCCCAGAAGGCCGCGCCCGCCACCGAGGCCCCTGCCGGCCCCGAACTGGTGACGCTCCGCGGCCCGGCGGCGGCCGTGGTCAAGAACATGAACGCCTCGCTGGAAGTGCCGACGGCCACGTCCGTCCGCGCCGTCCCGGTGAAGCTGCTGTTCGACAACCGCATCGTCATCAACAACCACCTGAAGCGCGCCCGGGGCGGGAAGATCTCCTTCACCCACCTCATCGGCTACGCGATGGTGCAGGCCATCAAGGCCATGCCGTCGATGAACCACTCCTACGCGGAGAAGGACGGCAAGCCGACCCTGGTCAAGCCGGAGCACATCAACTTCGGCCTCGCGATCGACCTGGTGAAGCCCAACGGCGACCGCCAGCTCGTCGTCGCCGGCATCAAGAAGGCCGAGACCCTCAACTTCTTCGAGTTCTGGCAGGCCTACGAGGACATCGTCCGCCGGGCCCGCATCGGCAAGCTGACGATGGACGACTTCACGGGCGTCACCGTCTCGCTGACCAACCCCGGCGGCCTGGGCACCGTCCACTCCGTGCCCCGCCTGATGCCCGGACAGTCGGTCATCATGGGCGTCGGCTCGATGGACTACCCGGCCGAGTTCCAGGGCACCTCCCAGGACACCCTGAACAAGCTGGGCATCTCCAAGGTCATGACCCTGACCTCGACGTACGACCACCGCACCATCCAGGGCGCGGCCTCCGGCGAGTTCCTGCGCGTCGTCGCGAACATGCTGCTCGGCGAGAACGGCTTCTACGACGACGTCTTCGAGGCGCTGCGCATCCCGTACGAGCCGGTCCGCTGGCTCCGGGACATCGACGCCTCGCACGACGACGACGTCACGAAGGCCGCCCGCGTCTTCGAGCTGATCCACTCCTACCGGGTCCGCGGCCACGTCATGGCCGACACCGACCCGCTGGAGTACAAGCAGCGCAAGCACCCCGACCTCGACATCACCGAGCACGGCCTCACCCTGTGGGACCTGGAGCGCGAGTTCGCGGTCGGCGGCTTCTCCGGCAAGTCGATGATGAAGCTCCGCGACATCCTCGGCGTCCTGCGCGACTCGTACTGCCGCACCACCGGCGTCGAGTTCATGCACATCCAGGACCCGAAGCAGCGCCGCTGGATCCAGGACCGCATCGAGCGCCCGCACACCAAGCCGGAGCGCGAGGAGCAGCTGCGCATCCTGCGCCGGCTGAACGCGGCGGAGGCCTTCGAGACCTTCCTGCAGACGAAGTACGTCGGCCAGAAGCGCTTCTCGCTGGAGGGCGGCGAGTCCGTCATCCCGCTGCTCGACGCCGTCATCGACTCGGCCGCCGAGGCCCGCCTCGAAGAGGTCGCGATCGGCATGGCCCACCGCGGCCGCCTGAACGTCCTGGCGAACATCGTCGGCAAGTCGTACGCGCAGATCTTCCGCGAGTTCGAAGGCAACCTCGACCCGAAGTCCATGCACGGCTCCGGCGACGTCAAGTACCACCTGGGTGCCAACGGCACCTTCACGGGCCTGGACGGCGAGCAGATCAAGGTCTCGCTCGTCGCGAACCCCTCGCACCTGGAGGCCGTGGACCCCGTCCTGGAGGGCGTGGTCCGCGCCAAGCAGGACATCATCAACAAGGGCGGCACGGACTTCACGGTCCTGCCCGTCGCCCTGCACGGCGACGCGGCCTTCGCCGGCCAGGGTGTGGTCGCCGAGACGCTGAACATGTCGCAGCTGCGCGGCTACCGCACCGGCGGCACCGTGCACGTGGTCATCAACAACCAGGTCGGCTTCACCGCCGCCCCGGAGTCCTCGCGTTCCTCGATGTACGCGACCGACGTGGCCCGCATGATCGAGGCGCCGATCTTCCACGTGAACGGCGACGACCCGGAGGCCGTGGTCCGCATCGCGCGGCTCGCCTTCGAGTTCCGTCAGGCGTTCAACAAGGACGTGGTCATCGACCTCATCTGCTACCGCCGCCGCGGGCACAACGAGTCCGACAACCCGGCCTTCACGCAGCCGCTGATGTACGACCTGATCGACAAGAAGCGCTCGGTGCGCAAGCTGTACACCGAGTCCCTCATCGGTCGCGGCGACATCACGCTGGAAGAGGCGGAGCAGGCGCTCCAGGACTTCCAGGGCCAGCTGGAGAAGGTCTTCGCGGAGGTCCGCGAGGCCGCCACGCAGCCCGCGGCCGCCGCGCCGGCCCCGGCCGCCCAGCCCGACTTCCCGGTCGCGGTGAACACCGCGATCTCCCCGGAGGTCGTCAAGCGGATCGCCGAGTCCCAGGTCACCATCCCCGAGGGCGTCACCGTCCACCCGCGTCTGCTGCCGCAGCTGCAGCGCCGCGCGGCGATGATCGACGAGGGCACCATCGACTGGGGCATGGGCGAGACCCTGGCCTTCGGCTCGCTGCTGATGGAGGGCACCCCGGTCCGGCTGTCCGGCCAGGACTCGCGCCGCGGCACGTTCGGCCAGCGCCACGCGGTCCTCATCGACCGGGAGACCGGCGAGGACTACACCCCGCTGCTGTACCTCTCGGACGAGCAGGCCCGTTACAACGTCTACGACTCGCTGCTCTCCGAGTACGCGGCCATGGGCTTCGAGTACGGCTACTCGCTGGCCCGTCCGGACGCGCTGGTCCTCTGGGAGGCCCAGTTCGGCGACTTCGTCAACGGCGCGCAGACCGTCGTCGACGAGTTCATCTCCTCGGCCGAGCAGAAGTGGGGCCAGACGTCCGGCGTCACGCTCCTCCTTCCGCACGGTTACGAGGGCCAGGGCCCGGACCACAGCTCCGCCCGCCCGGAGCGGTTCCTGCAGATGTGCGCGCAGGACAACATGACCGTGGCGATGCCCACGCTCCCGTCGAACTACTTCCACCTGCTGCGGTGGCAGGTCCACAACCCGCACCACAAGCCGCTCATCGTCTTCACCCCGAAGTCGATGCTGCGTCTGAAGGCCGCGGCCTCGAAGGCGGAGGAGTTCACGACCGGGTCGTTCCGTCCCGTCATCGGCGACTCCACGGTCGACCCGAACGCGGTCCGCAAGGTCGTGTTCTGCGCGGGCAAGGTCTACTACGACCTGGAGGCCGAGCGGGAGAAGCGCGGCATCACCGACACGGCCATCCTGCGCATCGAGCGGCTGTACCCGCTGCCGGGCGCGGAACTGCAGGCGGAGATCGCCAAGTACCCGAACGCGGCGAAGTACATCTGGGCCCAGGAAGAGCCGGCGAACCAGGGTGCGTGGCCGTTCATCGCGCTGAACCTGATCGACCACCTCGACCTGGCGGTCGGCGCGGACATCCCGGCCGGCGAGCGCCTGCGGCGGATCTCCCGCCCGCACGGCTCGTCCCCGGCGGTCGGTTCGGCCAAGCGCCACCAGGCGGAGCAGCAGCTCCTCCTGAGCGAGGTCTTCGGAGCCTGACGGCTCCCTGACGGCTCGCTGACCAGCACCTCGCAAGGCCCGGCCCCCTCGGGGGCCGGGCCTTGCGGCGTCTGCGGGCGCCCACGCCGGGAGGGGCGGGCTCAGCCGGGCCCGGGGGTCGGCAGGCCGGGGTGGGCCGCCCGCCAGGCGTCCCGGGTCCGCTCCACCTCCGCGCGCGCCGCCGCGTACCGGCCGCCCCGCGGCCCCAGGCCGTCCATGGACCGTTCGGCCGCGGCCATCGAGCCGACGAACACCCTTCCCGCGGGCGTGAGTTCCGGGCAGGCCTCGAGGGCCGGCAGCGCCGCCGCCACCTGGGACCGGATGCGCGCGTGCTGCGCCCAGGCGCCCCGGGCCCCGTAGAGCGCGGCGCGCTGCCAGTAGCCCGCCAGCGCCAGATGTGCGTACGCGCCCCGCAGGAGGCCCTCCAGCGGCCGGGGATCCGCCCTCCAGGGGGCCCAGTACCGCGCGGAGCGGTCGGCGGTGTGCAGGGTGACCGCCTGCGCCAGAGCGGCGAGCTTGCCGTGCTGCACCTCGTGGACGAGGGTCGCGGCCAGGGCGGGCGGCGGCTGGGCCCGCGCCAGTACGGAGCCGGCCGCCGCGGGCGGGGCCGCGCCCGCGGCGCGGGAGGTGCCGGACAGCGGGACCAGGGAGCGCAGCAGTCGGCCGGTCTCCTCCGCGCGGGCCGTGTCGTAGCGGCGCATCAGCGTGAGCGCGCCGGCCCACTGGGTGTCCCACCGCTTGTGGCCCTTGGGAGTGAGCCGGCGGGCGGCGCGGTCGGCCGCCGAGGCCCGGTACGGGTCGAGGTCGTCCAGTGCGGTGTGCCCGTCGGGGAGCGCGTGCAGGGCCAGCGCGGCCGGGTCGTCCGGGTCCCAGGAGCGCTCGGTGAGGGCGAGCGGGCCGGGCCGCGGCGGGCGCAGCAGCCCGAGGGTGGGCAGGACGAGGCGGCCGTGCACGGGCCGCAGGGTGACCTTGAAGCAGATCCCGGCCCGCAGCCCGGCGGCGGCGGCGAGCGCCCCCAGGTGGGCCACGTCGGGCGGCGGCCCGTGGGGCGTGCGCAGCCGGCGCAGGGTCTCCTCGGCCCATGCTCCGGTGGCCGGATAGTGCACCACGTCGGCCACCGCGCCGGGGTCGCACCGCCCGGCCTCCTCCAGGAGGGCCCGGTACTCCGCGGCCTCGCCTCCGGGCAGTGCGTCGAGCACCTCGCCCAGCAGCCCCAGCCGCCGGGTCCGCCGGATGCCGCGCACCAGTGCGGTCCCCTCCGCGGACGGTTCCGTGGACCCGAGCTCCCGCAGGACGCCGTCGCCCGGCTCCGGGTGCCTCATCGCCTCGCCTCCCGCCGTGGACCCTCCATCCCTGCCCGGGGGACGTGCTGCGCGAACGGCGGAAAGCGGCCACGTCCCGGCGCGCCGCCCGGGCGGATTATCCTGGCGGGAAAGACCCGACCACCGCACGGAGCCCGACTTGTACTTCACCGATCGCGGCATCGAGGAGCTGGCGAAGCGGCGCGGCGAGGAGGAGGTCACCTTCGAGTGGCTCGCCGAGCAGCTGCGCACCTTCGTCGACCTGAACCCCGACTTCGAGGTTCCGGTGGAACGCCTCGCCACCTGGCTGGCCCGCCTGGACGACGACGAGGACGAGGACGCCTGAGACCAGGTCCCGCTCATGACGAAGGGGCCCGGCCGCGATGCGGTCGGGCCCCTTCGTCATCGTCCCCGGGGACAGGGAGGACAAGGCGCACTCAGGCGGCCTTGGTCTCCCAGAAGATGCGGTCGATCTCGGCGATGAGCTCGAGCGCCTTGGCGCCGGTCGCCGGGTCGTTCGACGCCTTGGCGGCCGAGAGGGCCTTCAGGGTGTCGTTGACCAGAGCGTGCAGCTGCGGGTACTTCTCGAAGTGCGGCGGCTTGAAGTAGTCGCTCCACAGCACCGAAACGTGGTGCTTCGCGAGCTCGGCGCGCTGCTCCTTGATGGTGATGGCGCGCGCGCGGAAGTCGGAGTCGTCGTTGGCCTGGTACTTCTCCTGCACGGCCTTGACGGACTCGGCCTCGATGCGGGCCTGGGCAGGGTCGTACACGCCGCACGGCAGATCGCAGTGGGCGGAGACCTTCGCCTTGGGGGCGAAGAGGCGGGAAAGCATGGAGTGTGTCCTCCTCGTGATCGTCTTCTCAAGGGGGAGATTACTCCGTGAGAGAGACGTTTTCGCGGCCGCCCCCATGGGCTTGGGACAAAAGTCCAGGGCCGTACCCGGGCCGGTGCGCGAATGTACGGAAGAGTGCGGCAGCATGCGGGGTGGGACAAGGTGCGGGCGAGGAGGTCACGGATGGTCCGGAACACGCCCTCGGGACGGCGGTCGCCGTCGGTGTGGTCGTCTCCGTTGAAGGAGTGGTCGTCTCCGTTGAAGCGGATCGGCGTGCTCGAGGTGACGGGTCCTTCGATGGCTCCGACGCTGGAGCACGGGGACCAGCTGCTGGTCCGGTACGGGGCGCCCGTGCGGCCGGGTCACGTCGTGGTGCTTCGCCACCCGTTCCAGCAGGACCTGCTGGTCGTGAAGCGGGCGGCGGAGCGGCGGCCGGGCGGCTGGTGGGTGCTGGGCGACAACCCGTTCAACGGGACGGGCGACAGCACCGACTACGGGACCGTCCCCGACGAGCTGGTCCTGGCGACCGGGGTGGCCCGTTTCAGGCCGTTCCCTCGGCCGGAGCACACGGCGCGGGATCAGCGGTCGCTGAGGGCCCGGGTCTCCTGGGCGGCCTCGGCGCTGCGTCCGCTGCGCGCGGACTCCTCGGCCTCCAGGCGCTTGCGGGCGCGGTAGGCCGCGACGTTGGCGCGGGTGGCGCACCGGTCGGAGCAGTAGCGGCGGGAGCGGTTGGTGGAGGTGTCCAGGTAGGCGTTGCGGCAGGGGGCCGCCTGGCAGAGGCCGAGCCGCCCCGGGCCGTGCTCGGTGAGGTGGAAGGCCAGCCCGAAGGACGCGATCGCGGCGTAGCCCGCGGACGCGTTGGAGGGGTGGTCGGCGAGGTGGATGTGCCAGTGGGGTCCGCCGTGCTCGGCATGCTCGTCGATGGGCACGTGGCCCGAGACCTGGGGGCTGACCGGGAACTCCATGAGCAGGGAGTTCAGCAGGTCGACGGCCAGGACGTGGTCGCCGCCGTCGGCCGCCTCGAAGACGGTGCGCAGCCGGCCCCGGACGTTGCGGAAGCGGGTGACGTCGGTGTCGGTGACCCGGCGGGCCATCTGCACGCTGGCACCGAAGAGCGCCCGGACGGCGTCCACGGAGGTCAGCGAGTCCTTGTTGCGGGCCGGCTCCTCGGTGTTGACCAGGCGCACGGCGTAGTCCGAGTAATGGGCCAGTTCCACGTGTAGTCCTTACGGCTGCGGATTGTTGTCTCCGTAACGGCCGAGACAGCTTCTAGGGTATTACGCATACAGGATGCCGTGGCGGACACGGCACGTTCCGAAGGACAGGAGGAGCGGGCCGGCCGGACCCGTCGGCGTGGGCAGGAGCGCACCGGGCCCCGGACCATGGGTGCGGTACCGGAAGTAACACGGACCGCGCCGCCGAGAGGTTCCCGAAATCCAGCAGTACGGGCACCGTCCCCGCTCCCGCCCGGTTGACGACCGCCCGGCCGTGGCGGCCGCCGCACGCGGAAGGGGCGGTACGGGAGACCCGTACCGCCCCTTGCGCGTGAAGCCGTTACAGCACCTTGGACAGGAAGGCCTTCGTCCGGTCGTGCTGCGGGTTGCCCAGGACCTCGCGGGGGTGGCCGGACTCGACCACGACACCGCCGTCCATGAAGACGAGGTTGTCGCCGACCTCGCGGGCGAAGCCCATCTCGTGGGTGACCACGATCATGGTCATGCCCGATTCGGCCAGGTCCCGCATGACGTCGAGGACGTCGCCGACGAGCTCCGGGTCGAGCGCCGAGGTGGGCTCGTCGAAGAGCATCAGCTTCGGTTCCATGGCCAGCGCACGGGCGATGGCCACGCGCTGCTGCTGGCCGCCGGAGAGCTGGGTGGGGTAGTTCCCGGCCTTGTCGCCGAGGCCGACGCGGTCGAGGAGCTTGACGGCGCGTGCGCGGGCCACGGCCTTGCTCTCGCCCTTGACCATGACGGGGGCTTCCATGACGTTCTCGATGGCCGTCATGTGCGGGAAGAGGTTGAAGCGCTGGAAGACCATGCCGATGTCCCGGCGCTGGGCCGCGACCTCGCTGTCCTTCAGCTCGTAGAGCTTGCCGGCCTTCTCGCGGTAGCCGACCAGCCGGCCGTCGACCGAGAGCCGGCCGGCGTTGATGCGCTCCAGGTGGTTGATGCAGCGCAGGAAGGTCGACTTGCCGGAACCGGACGGGCCGACCAGGCAGAACACCTCGCGGGGGGCCACCTCGAGGTCGATGCCCCGCAGGATGTGCGCGGCGCCGTACGACTTGTGGACGGCCTCGGCCTTGACCATCGGCTGGGCGGTCACTTCGACACCTCCGTACGGCGGAACATGTTCAGGTTGGCGCGCAGCCGCTGGAACGGCGTGGGCGGCAGGGACCGCAGCGCACCGCGTGCGTAGCGGCGCTCCAGGTAGTACTGGCCGACGCTGAACACACTGGTCAGGGCCAGGTACCAGATGGAGGCGACGAACAGCATCTCCATGATGGCGCCGGCCGTGGACCCGATGTTCGACGAGGCTCGCAGCAGTTCCGTGTACTGGACGGCGGACACCAGTGACGAGGTCTTCAGCATGTTGATGAACTCGTTGCCCGTCGGCGGGATGATCACGCGCATCGCCTGCGGGAGCACCACGCGGCGCATGGTCTGCGTCTGGGTCATGCCCAGCGCGTGCGCGGCCTCGCCCTGACCCTCGTCGACGGACTGGATGCCGGCCCGGACGATCTCCGCCATGTACGCGCCCTCGTTCAGGCCGAGGCCCAGGAGGGCGACCATGAACGGGGTCATGAGTTCGACGGTCTCTTGCTTGTAGATCGGGCCGAGGTTCACGTACTGGAAGATCAGCGACAGGTTGAACCACACCAGTAGCTGTACGTAGACCGGGGTCCCGCGGAAGAACCAGATGTAGAGCCAGGCGACGGTGTTGGTCACCGGGTTCTTCGAGAGCCGCATCACCGCGAAGACGATGCCGAGCACGAGGCCCAGCGCCATCGCGGAGACGCTGATCACGACGGTGTTGCCCAGGCCGCTGATGACCGACGGGTCGAAGAGCTTGTCTCCGACCGTCTTCCAGATGACGTTGCCCTGCGAGAAGGCGTAGACGAGCCAGCCCAGCAGTACGACGACGACGACACCGCTGACCCAGCGGCCGTAGTGCCGCACGGGGATTGCCTTGATGGCCTCGTAGGGGGTGCCCGAGGCGCCGGGACCGGCCGGCGGGGTTGCGGCCGGACCCTTTTCGTTCTTGTCAGTCACGATGACTGCCCTTCAGTGGAACTCAGGAACCAGGACCCCGGGGCCGCGAGGGCCACCGGGGTCACCCGGGTCACTTGCCTGCGTTGACCGTGGCGGAGGTGACCGCGCTGTCCTTGACGTTCCACTTCTCCAGGACCTTGGCGTAGGAGCCGTCCTTGATGATGGCGTCGAGCGCCTGCTTCAGGGCGTCGCGCAGCTGGGTGTTCTCCTTGCTGACGCCGATGCCGAAGAGGCCGACGTCGCTCTGCGCGCCACCGACCTCGAAGTCGTTGCCGCCGCCCGAGGTCTTCGCGATGTACGCGGCGACCGGGAAGTCGTTGAGGTCGGCCACGGCGCCGCCGGCCTTGACGCGGGTCTGGGCCTCGGCGTCGGTGTCGAAGGACTCGATGGTGAGCTTCTTGTCACCGCACTTCGTGGCCTGGGCCTTGAAGGTGTCCTCGTAGATCGTGCCGCGCTGGACGGCGACGGTCTTGCCGCACAGGTCCTCCAGGGACTTGATGCCCTGCGGGTTGCCCTTCTTGACGAGGAGCGAGACGCCGGAGGAGAAGTAGTCGACGAAGTCGATCCCCTTGCCGATCTGCTTGCCGTCGTCGTCGAGGCCCTTCTGGCGCTTCTCGTTGTCGGTGACCGAGGACATGATCGCGTCCTGGCGGCCGGAGTAGATCGAGGTGATCAGACCGTCGAAGCTGCCCGAGGTGAACTCGAACTTCACGCCGAGCTGCTTGCCCAGCGCCTCGGCGATGTCGGGGTCGACACCGACGATCTTGCCACCCTCGGTGAACTCCATCGGCGCGTAGGCCGCGTCCGTGCCGACCTTGACGACACCCGCGTCCTGGATCTTCTTCGGCAGCGCGGAGAAGAGCGGGGCGTCGTTCGTCTTCGAGCTGCCGCCGTCCTTCTTCTCGGTCTGGTCGCCACAGCCGGTGAGGATCAGGGCGCCGGCGACCGCGATCGCGCCGACCGCGGCGATCCGGGACCGGGCGGCGGTCGTACGACGGGTGGTGCTTGCGGTCATGAGCTGGTTCCTCCGGCAGTGGGGAAAGAAGCATCCGAGACGGTCGTGCACGCACCATCGAGTGTCGCGACCTTGTGTGATTACGGCATCTTGCCATTCGGACTGAGACATTCAGGGTGCCCGTCAGGTCAAAATCGGATAACGGAGACCCCCGGGTACCCAACAGCCCTGCGGATAAGGGCCCTCGGGACCGGATTAAACGCTGTGACCAGGCGTTTTGGCCGCAGTTTTTGCGGTGCGTCTCGCCTATCGGACGGCAAGGTTTGGACTTTTCGCCAAAACCGGGGCAAGCGACCTATGGTCGAGGGGGAATCGACTCGTCTGGGTGAGGGTTCTTCGGGTAGAACAGATCCTTACACCCCTCATCCGGGGCTCAGGGCGCGCGTGCGGCGCGCCCGCGCGTACGAACCTCCCCTTCGCGCGGACGGGCTACCAACCGTCTGTGCGAAGTACGGACGCGGTGCCCGCCCACCCCTTAACCAGGAGTGGTCACCCTCAATGATTCAAAGACTTAAGGGGTCAACACAGTGGCAGCGGAGATCGTCAATCCTCGCAGCGACAGCGTGACGGACAACAACCCGGATGCGGTGTTCGCGCTGCACCGGGGCGGCAAGATGGCCATCGTGGCCACGGTGCCGGTCCACAACAAGGACGACCTGTCCCTGGCGTACACGCCCGGCGTTGCGAAGGTCTGCAGCGCCATTGCCGAGCAGCCCGACCTGGTGAACGAGTACACCTGGAAGTCCAACGTGGTCGCCGTCGTGACCGACGGTACGGCCGTGCTCGGACTCGGTGACATCGGGCCGGAAGCCTCCCTCCCCGTGATGGAGGGCAAGGCCATTCTCTTCAAGCAGTTCGGTGGAGTGGACGCGGTTCCCATCGCGCTCGCCACCAAGGACACGGACGAGATCATCGAGACCGTGATCCGCCTCGCGCCGTCCTTCGGCGGCGTGAACCTGGAGGACATCTCCGCCCCGCGGTGCTTCGAGATCGAGCGTCGCCTCCAGGAAGCCCTGGACATCCCGATCTTCCACGACGACCAGCACGGCACGGCCATCGTGACGCTGGCCGCCATGCGCAACGCGGCGAAGCTCACGGGTCGGACCCTCGCCGACCTGCGGGCCGTGATCTCGGGTGCGGGCGCGGCGGGCATCGCCATCGCCAAGATCCTGGTGGACGCCGGCATCGGCGACGTCTGCGTCACCGACCGCAAGGGCGTCGTCTCCGCGGACCGCTCCGACCTGACGGACGTCAAGGCGGAGATCGCGGGCCTGACGAACAGGACCGGCCAGACCGGTTCCCTGGAGAGCGCCCTCGCGGGCGCCGACGTCTTCATCGGCGTCTCCGGCGGTACGGTCCCCGAGGCCGCGGTGGCGACGATGGCGAAGGACTGCTTCGTCTTCGCCATGGCCAACCCGAACCCCGAGGTCCACCCCGACGTCGCGCACAAGTACGCGGCGGTCGTGGCCACGGGCCGTTCGGACTTCCCGAACCAGATCAACAACGTGCTGGCCTTCCCGGGCATCTTCGCGGGTGCGCTGAAGGTCCGCGCCAGCCGGATCACCGAAGGCATGAAGATCGCCGCCGCCGACGCCATCGCCGGCGTCGTGGGCGACGAGCTCGCCGCCGACTACGTGATCCCCTCGCCGTTCGACGAGCGCGTGGCGCAGGCCGTCACCGCGGCCGTCGCGGCGGCCGCCAAGGCGGACGGCGTGGCCCGTCTCGCCTGATCTCGGCACCAGCGGTACGCAGCAGGGCCCGGCCGGACACTTCGGCCGGGCCCTGCTGCCGTTCGCCGCGGCGAACGTCCGGGGCGGGGGCCTGGATCCAGAGGCTACTGGGCGGTAGCCTCGCGGCCATGTTCGCTGCCTATGCCGCCCGAATCGACCGTGACCAGCCGCTCCGAGGCCTCGAGCTGGGCGACCGCCCCGCGCCGCAGGCCCGTCCCGGCTGGGTGACCGTGAACGTCAAGGCCGCCTCCCTGAACCACCACGACCTGTGGTCACTGCGCGGAGTCGGCCTCGGCGAGGAGAAACTCCCGATGATCCTCGGCTGCGACGCCGCCGGGATCGACCAGGACGGCAACGAGGTCGTCCTGCATTCCGTCATCGGCCAGAGCGGCCACGGCGTCGGCCCCGACGAGCCGCGCTCGATCCTGACCGAGCGCTACCAGGGCACCTTCGCCGAGCAGGTCACCGTCCCCGCCTGGAACGTGCTGCGCAAGCCCGCCGAGCTCTCCTTCGAGGAGGCCGCCTGCCTGCCCACCGCGTGGCTGACCGCCTACCGGATGCTGTTCACCAATGCCGGCGTCCGGCCCGGGGACTCGGTCCTCGTCCAGGGCGCGGGCGGCGGCGTCGCCACCGCCGCGATCGTCCTCGGCAAGGCGGCCGGTCTGCGGGTCTTCGCGACCAGCCGGGACGAGGCCAAGCGCAGGCGCGCGGTCGAGCTCGGCGCCGTGGAGGCGTACGAGCCGGGCGCGCGGCTCCCCCAGCGGGTGGACGCCGTCATCGAAACGGTCGGCGCGGCCACCTGGTCGCACTCGGTCAAGTCCCTCCGCCCCGGCGGCACCCTGGTCATCTCGGGCGCCACCAGCGGAGACCGCCCGGCGCACGCGGAGCTCACCCGGATCTTCTTCCTGGAGCTCAAGGTGGTCGGCTCGACGATGGGGTCGAAGGACGAGCTGGAAGACCTGCTGTCCTTCTGCGCGGCGACCGGGGTCCGGCCGGTGATCGACGAGACGCTGCCCCTGGACCGGGCCCGCGAGGGCTTCGAGAAGCTGGAGTCCGGCGACCTCTTCGGCAAGATCGTCCTCACGGTGTAGACGGGCGACGGCCGTCGCCGTCACGGCCACCGTCACCGTCAATACAGGTTGACACCCTCCCGCGCGTCAACCTACATTGACATCCATGACGGAAGCTACCGATCTCGCGGAGCGTGCCGGTGACCGCGACCCCCGCGTGGGCCTGCGCGCCGTGGCCGCCCTCCGACGTCTGCTCGAGCAGCTGGAGGCCGTCCAGGTGCGCAGCGCCCGCGCACAGGGCTGGTCCTGGCAGGACATCGCGGCCGAGCTGGGAGTCAGCCGGCAGGCCGTACACAAGAAGCACGGGAGGCTCTGATGTTCGAACGCTTCACCCGGGACGCCCGCTCCGCCGTGACCGGCGCGACCGGCGAGGCCCAGCGGGCCGGGGCCGCCACGGTCACGGAGGAACACCTGCTCCTCGCGCTCCTCGCCCAGGGCGCCCTCGACCCGCTGGGCGTGGACCGGGACGCGGTCGCCGCCGACCTCGCGGCGGCCCGCCGCCGGGGCGGCATGTCCAGGGCGGACGAGAAGGCCCTCTCGGATCTCGGCATCGACCTCACGGAGATCGTCTCCCGCATCGAGGAGACGCACGGGGAGGGAGCCCTGTCGGCCCCCGCCTCCGGCAGGCGCACCGGCCGTACCCGCTTCACCCCGGGTGCGAAGAAGGTGCTGGAGCAGTCGCTGCGGATCGCCCTGGGGCGCAAGGACCGGCACATCTCCTCCCTCCACCTGATCCTCTCCCTCCTCTCCCGCCCCGGTACCCCCGCCGAGGTCCTCACGGACCACGGGGTCACCTACGCCGCGGCCGAGTCGGGTCTGGCGGCCTGAAAAACCCCGACGAGCCCCCCGCCGGACGGCGCGGGGGGCTCGGTGGAGCTGGGGGGGAGCAAGTGGAGCGGGTGGAGCGGGTGGAGCTCGAGAAGCCGGGCTCCTAGCGCGGTGGCCGGAGCGTCGCCGCGATGCGGGAGGCCGCCGCCGCGAGGTGCGCGCGGGCCTCGGACAGCTGGTCCCGGCTGACCCCGTGGTCGCGGGCCGCGTCGCGGATGTCGTCGCGGAAGCGGTCGAGCAGCCGGTCCATGTCACGGGCCGGGTCGCCGGTCGCAGGCACGTCCCCCGCCCAGTCCGGGTCTCCCGCCGGGGCCTGGGCCGAGGCTCCCGCAGCGCCGGCGGAACCGGGCGAGGCGCCCGGGGCACCCGAAGGGCCCGCGGAACCCGACGCCGCACCGCCGAGCCAGGCTCCCGCCAGATTGCCCAGGACCCCGCCCGACTTCGCGAGCTGCTCCTGGAACTGGCCGGCGATGCGCTGGACCTCCTCGCGGGCCCGCTCCTGCGCCTCCTTGGCCTGGCGGCGGGCCTGCTGGGCCTCCTCGCGCGCCCGCCGGCTCTCGTCCTTCGCCCGGCGCGCCTGCTCCTTCCACTCCGCCTTCGCCTTGCGGAGCTCCTCCTTGGCGGCCTTCCAGGACTCGTCCTCCACCTGCGTGGCGGACGCGTTCGCCGCGGCCCGCATCTCGCGCCGCAGGTCACCCGCCGCCCCGCTCACGTCGGCACGGATCTCGGCGGCCAGCTCCGAGACGGAGTCGCGGATCTCCAGCTCCAGGTCGGCGAGTTCACCGACCCGGTCGGCGAGTTCGGCGCGACCCGCCTCGGTGATCGAGTACACCTTGCGCCCGCCCTCGGTGGCGTACGTGACCAGGCCCTCGGCCTCCAGCTTGGAGAGGCGCGGGTACACCGTGCCCGCGGAGGGCGCGTACAGCCCCTGGAACCGCTCCTCCAGCAGCCGGATCACCTCGTACCCGTGGCGCGGGGCCTCGTCGAGCAGCTTGAGGAGGTAGAGGCGGAGGCGGCCGTGGGCGAAGACGGGCGGCATGTCAGAGCACCTTCTTGTCGAGCTCGAGAGGGGCGGCCGGCGCGGCCGGGCCGTCCTCGGCCGGGCGGCGCAGCAGCGCGATGGAACCGGAGACCGTGGTGGCGCGCAGGGTGCCCGTACCGGCGCCCAGGGTGCCGGTGATCCGCTTGGCGCCCAGCTGGCCGGAGACGCGCAGGTCCTCGAAGGCGTTGGAGACGCCGCCGGTGGCGGTGTTGGCCTCGACGCGCGCGTCGGCCGGGTGCGGGAGGCGGATGGCGACCTGCCCGGACACGGAGTTGAGGAAGATGTCCACCGGGCTCTGCTCGGGACGGCCGTCGAGGGCGAGGTCGATGAGCATGTCGCCGCTGACCGAGTCGGCCCGCACGTTCCCGGCGGCGCCGTCGACGACGGTCAGGTCTCCCGAGACGGAGTGGAAGCCGAGCTCACCCGTCACGGACTGGGCCTCGACGCTGCCGGAGACGGTGTGCGCCTTGATCCTGCCGGAGAGGCCGACGAGCGTGGCGCCGCCGGAGACCCCGTGGATCTCGGTGCCGCCGTCGATCCCGGAGACGAAGGCGGTGGCGCTGACGGCGGCCAGCTGGACGTGGGTGGCGGCCGGGACCGCGAGGGTCACGGTGGCGCTGCGCTCCCAGGCCTTGCGGCCGGAGTCGGAGGTGGACCAGGCCTTCCACGGCTTGCTCTCGAACCACTTCTTGAAGCCCTGGGAGCCGTTCCAGGGGAGGTCCTCGTAGGAGACGGTGAGGACACCGTCCTCCTGCACCACGTGCAGGGGCGGGCCGTCGACCTCGGCCACCTCCAGGTAGGCCGCGCCCTCGTCCGCGGCGACCACGTTGACCGTGCCGCCGACGACGCGGACGCGGACCTCGGTCACCGGCTCCTCGAAGGTGAGCTTCTGCGGTCCGGCGACCGACCACGTCTTCTGCACTGCCTCTGCCATGCTGCTGATCCTCCTCGGCGTACGTGCACGGACTGCGGACTGCTGGATGTGCTCGACGCACGCAACATATCGCGTCTTCTGACTAACACGATATATCGCGGTCGGGGTAAGTCAAGGGCGGCAGAAGATCCCGAATCCTCACTTCAGAGGTGACGTGGGGCGGCGCGCTGCCGCCGGGCCCGTGGCGCGGGGGTGCCCCGGCGCGGCTCGGCCCGGACGTCCAGCCGGCCCGCGGAACGGCAAGCCGCACGCCGGGCGCCGGACGCCGGGCGCCGGACGCCGGACGCCGGACGCCGGACGCCGGACGCCGCCGGCTACGCCGCCAGCAGCGGGCTCGCGTGCCGGCGCAGCCAGGCCCGGTAGGGCGGCGTACGGAGCGCGGCTTCGCGGTAGGCCGCGCGCAGGTCCTCGTAGACCTGCGCGCAGGTCGCCTCGTGCGCGCCCGGCCGGGTCGCGAGGAGGAGGCGCACGGCGAGCGGGTCGCCCGAGAGCGGCCGGATCGCCATGTCCTCGCGCGGCCCGGAGGTGGGCTGGCAGGGGGCGACGGCCTCGCCGGAGACGATCAGCGAGGTGGCCGTGTGGTAATCGGCGTGCAGGAGGGGCGGGTCGAGTCCGGCGACCGCGAACACCCGGCGCAGGCCGTCCCATTCGCCGTCCACCGAGGGGTCCACGGTCCACCGGTCGGTGGCGAGGTCCCGCAGCTCCACCACGGACCGGGCGGCCGCCGGGTGGTCGCGGGCCATGGAGACGAACTGCGGTTCCCGCTCCATGAGCACGCGCAGCCGCAGGCCGGCCGGCACCTGGAGGGGGCTTCCCTCCACTTCGTGCACGAACGCCACGTCGAGCTGCCCCGCAGCCGTCATCCGCAGCAGCGCGTTGGCGGAGACGTCGACCACCAGGTCGGTCTCCGTGTCGGGCAGCCGCCGGTGCAGGCGGCGCAGCCAGCCGGGCAGGGCGCCGCTGGCCGTGGACCCGATCCGCAGCCGGGGCCCCTGGGACAGCGCCCGCGCCTCCGCGACCAGGGCGGCCATCTCGGCGAGGAGCGGACGGGCCCGGCCGAGCACGCTGCGTCCGAAGGGGGTCGGCCGGCAGCCGGTGCGTTCGCGCAGGAACAGCTCACCGTCCAGGGCCCGTTCGATGCGGCGCAGCTGGGTCGTCAGCGAGGGCTGGCTCACGCCGAGTTGCCGGGCGGCCTTGTGCAGGCTGCCGGCGTCGGCGATGGCGCACAGGGCGCGCAGGTGCCTGACCTCAAGCTCCATGCCCAGAGAGTAGGCCGGTCGACTCCGACCGCACCAGCCACTGGCATCCCCCCGAATCCCGCCATTCTCAGGGGTGTTGGCCTGCCGAAAACTCCCCGATAACCGGGCGTTATCGGGGGCTGGCATCATCCGCCGGCCGCCCCCGCTCCCGCAGACTCCGGTACCGAACGATCCCCCCACCACCCCCCGCACCGGAGCAGGAGTCCCCCATGCGCCACTCCCGCAAGACCATGATGTCCGCCGCCACCGTCGGGCTCGGCGTCGCCGCCGTCCTCGGCGGCATCGTCCCGAGCGCCAGCGCCGCCGCCCCCGCCTCGGGCAGCCCGAGCTCGTACGCCGCCTACGAGCGCTCGCAGGAGAACCAGGCCGCCAACCGCGCCTTCTTCGACGCCGTCCAGCGTTCGGTGGCCGAGCAGCGTGCCGCGAACCCGGGCCTGCTGGCCGTGACCGTCACGTACAACACCCGTAGCGCGCCGAGCTTCCGCAGCCAGATAGCCCGCTCCACCCAGATCTGGAACAGCTCGGTGGCGAACGTCAAGCTGCAGGAGGTGTCCTCGGGCGGGAACTTCTCCTACCGCGAGGGCAACGACTCGCGGGGCTCCTACGCGAGCACCGACGGCCACGGCCGGGGTTACATCTTCCTCGACTACCAGCAGAACCAGCAGTACAACTCCACCCGCGTGACCGCTCACGAGACCGGACACGTCCTCGGCCTGCCGGACCACTACTCGGGTCCGTGCAGCGAGCTGATGTCGGGCGGCGGCCCCGGCACCTCCTGCCAGAACGCCACCCCGAACTCCGCCGAGCGCTCGCGCGTCAACCAGCTGTGGGCCAACGGCCTCGTCGCCTCGGGCCTCGACTCCAAGGGCTAGGCCCGGCAGGGTCCGGCCCCGCGGGGCAGGGCCTCCCGGGGCCCGGCCCGGCGGGGCTCAGGCCCCGGGAGGCACGTACGCCGCGCAGTCCGGGTTCCGGCAGGGACCCGGCACCCACTCCGGGATGAAGATCCCGAGTGCCTTGCGTCGTCTGACCAGCGTGTCGACGGGGCGACCGCAGGCCGGGCACGTCCGTTGCTCGTGCCCGGCCCGCGGGGCGACCGTCTCGTGTGCGCGCTGCTGCTCTTCACCGGCCATACCCCCACCGTAGGCCGGTTCCGCGCGTTCGGCGGGACGGCCGGAGCCTCAGCGCCTGACGGCGTACGAGGTGATGGTCTGGCCGCCGCCGAGGACCGTGCAGCCGGTCAGCTCCAGCGGGCGGACCCCGAAACCCGCCCGCGACATCGGCATGCCCGTGCCGGCGAGGACGGGGTAGGTCTTGACCACGAACGCGTCGATCTCGTCGATCAGCTGGGTGGCGAGGTCCGCCCCGCCGCACAGCCAGATCCCGAGCCCGTCGCGCTCCTTCAGCTCGCGCACCCGTGCGGCGACGTCGCCGCTGATCAGCTGGACGTCCGGGGCGGGGGCGGCGGTGAGGGAGCGCGAGACCACGTACTGCTCGCGCAGATGGCCGTAGGGGCTGGGCTCGCCGGCCTTCAAGCCCGGTTCGTAGGTGTTGCGGCCCATGAGGACGGCGTCGAACCGCTTGGCGGGGGTGCCGGAGAGACCGAGCCTGGTGCGCCCCTGCGCGGCGACGGTCTCCGGGTACTCCGCCTTCAAGTGGTCGATGAACTCGGGGTCCAGATGCGCGGAGAAGAAGTCACCGTCGCCGTCCGGGGCCCCGATGAAGCCGTCGACGGTCGTGGCGACGAAGTACGTGAGCTTGCGCAAGCGAGTCTCTTCCGTTCGGCGGCGCCCCTCCACTGAGGCACGTCAGGCAAAGTACTTCACGTGACGTGGTATCGCAAGGGATCACCGCGGCTTGCGCCACATCGGCCACATCAGCGGGCCGTCCGGCAGCCGCACCGGCGCGCCCGTGTGCTCGAAACCCAGCCGCTCGTAGAGCCGGCCGCTGCGCTCGCTGCTCGCCTCCAGGTACGCCGGCACGCCCTCGCGGTCGCAGCGCTCCAGCACCGGCGCGATCAGCTCCCGCCCCAGCCCCTCCCCCTGCCGTCCCGGCGCGACCGCGATCATCAGCAGGTACTCGTGCTCCTCCGCGGTCGGGTGCGCCTCGCCCGTCAGCCGGCCGACCAGCTCGCAGCGCTCGTTGTCCGGGTCGGCCACCGCCCGCATCTTCGCCGGGACCTCGTCCGGGGCGGCCTCCCCCTCCGGATCGCCGGCCGGGATCCGCAGCCACAGTGCCGCGGCCGAACCGTCCGCCGCGTAGTCGATCCGGCCCTCGGCCAGCGCCACGTCGACGAAGACCCCGAGGAACTTCCCGTGCACCGCGGCCCGGTGTCCGGGGTCCGGGAACACCCAGCAGCTCACCGGGTCCTCACGGAACGCCTCGTCCAGCAGTCGTGCCACCGCGTCCCGGTCCGACTGATCCGCCCGACGTATCTCCAGCGCCATGGGTCCCGCCCTCCACTTCGCTCACGCGTCAACCGCCTTGAGCGATCCTAAAGTTGGGTCCACCGACGCAGAAAGGCCCGTTCCGGCACCGTGCGGTGCCGGAACAGGCCTCAAAGCGCCCCTTCGCGCCTACGCGTTCACTTCGTACGGCGGGTCACGAACTCCGCCAGCGCCAGCAGCCCGTCCGCCGCCCCGAGGTCCGCGACCGCCCGCGACAGCTGCTGCACCGCCCGCCCCATCCGGTCGGCGGCGTGGGCCTGCGCCCAGTCCCGCCCGCCGGACCGCTCCACCGCGTCGGCGGCCCTGCGCACGTCGTCCCCGGTCATGGGGCCCGCGTACAGGGCGGCCAGTTCCGCACCCGCCGTGGTGCCCGAGGTGAGGGCGGCCACGACGGGGAGGGACTTCTTGCGGGCGGACAGGTCGGCCCCCGCGGGCTTCCCGGTGTGGCCGGGGTCCCCCCAGATGCCGATCAGGTCGTCGATGAGCTGGAACGCCAGGCCGGCCTCCCGCCCGAAGGCGTCCATCGCGTCGACCTCGTCCGGGCCGGCCCCCGCGTACAGGGCACCGAGCGCGCACGCGCAGCCCAGGAGGGCCCCGGTCTTGGCCGTGGCCATGGTCAGGCACTCGTCGAGGGAGACGTGCGCGCGCTGCTCGAAGGCGCAGTCCGCCTGCTGGCCCGCGCACAGCTCGATCACGCAGGCCGCGAGCCGGGCCGAGGCCGCGGCCGAGGCCGGATGCGGGTCCTCGGCGAGCAGCCGGAGCGCCAGCGCCATCATGGCGTCACCCGTGATGATCGCGTCCGGCACCCCGAAGACCGTCCAGGCCGTGGGCCGGCCGCGCCGCCGGGCGTCCTTGTCGATGACGTCGTCGTGCAGCAGCGTGAAGTTGTGCGCGAGCTCCACGGCCGCCGCCGCCCGCACGGCGTCCGCCACCCCGCCCCCGCCTCCGCCCAGGGCCTGGGCGGAGGCGAGCACGAGGGCGGGCCGGATGGCCTTGCCCGCGCTGCCCGACGCGGGGGTGCCGTCCTCGTTCTCCCAGCCGAAGTGGTACATCGCCACGCGCCGCATCGAGCCGGGCAGGCTCTCGACGGTCCGGCGCAGTTCCGGGTTGACCGTTTCTCTCGTCCGGTCGAGCAGGGCAGCGGCATCCTGCCCCTCGCCGGCGGCGATCGCCTCGATGGTCGACACGGTCAGCGCCAGCGCGCGATCTCGACGTTCTCCAGGACGCCGAGCGCGTCCGGCACGAGCACCGCGGCGGAGAAGTACGTGGTGACCAGGTAGGAGATGATCGCCTGCTCGCTGATCCCCATGAACCGCACCGAGGTGCTCGGCTCGATCTCGTCGGGGATCCCGGGCTGGTGGAGGCCGATCACGCCCGACTCGTCCTCGCCGGTGCGCATGCAGAGGATGGACGTCGTCCGGGCGTCACTGATCGGGATCTTGTTGGACGGGAACATCGGGACCCCGCGCCACGACGGGACGCGGTGGCCTCCGATCTCGACCGACTCCGGGTAGAGGCCCCGCCTGTTGCACTCCCGGCCGAAGGCGGCGATGGCCTTCGGGTGCGCCAGGAAGAACTTGGATCCGCGCCGCATGCTGAGCAGCTGGTCCATGTCGTCGGGGCCGGGCGCGCCGTCGTGGGGCTGGATGCGCTGGTCGTAGTCGGCGTTGTGCAGGAGGCCGAAGTCGCGGTTGTTGAGCATCTCGTGCTCCTGGCGCTCGCGCAGCGCCTCGACCGTGAGCCGCAACTGCTGCTCGGTCTGGTTCATCGGCTGGTTGTACAGGTCGGCGACGCGGGTGTGGACCCGCAGGACCGTCTGCGCGATGGAGAGCTCGTACTCGCGCGGGCGGGCCTCGTAGTCGACGAAGGTGCCGGGCAGGACGGCTTCGCCCTGGTGGCCGGCGGAGAGGTCGATCGCGGCCTCGCCGTACTTGTTCGTGCGCTGCTCGGGCACGGCCCGCACGGCGTCCACGTGTGCGCGCAGCGATTCGACGCGGTCGGCGAGGATCTGGAAGTCCTGGCGGGAGAGGACGAGCGCGGTGCCGGCGGTGGCGGCGCGGGCGGTCCATTCCCAGATGGCCTCCTCGTCGACGAGGGAGTCCTCGCCGAAGTAGGCGCCGTCGGCCACGGTCGACAGGACGGCGTCGTCGCCGTAGGGGCCGGTGCCGATCTGGTCGACGCGGCCGTGGGCCAGCAGGAACACCTTGTCGGCCGGGTTGCCGAAGGAGGTGAGCTCCTGGCCGGCCTCGAAGTCGATCTGGTGGCAGCGCGCGGCGAGTTCGGTGAGGACGTCGAGGTCGTCGTAGTCGCGCAGGAGCGGCAGTTCGCCGAGCTCGGCCGGGATCACCTGCACCTGGGTGCCGGTCTTGACGAACTCCACGCGCCCGTCGCCGACGGAGTAGCTCAGCCGCCGGTTGACCCGGTAGGTACCGCCCTGGACCGACACCCACGGGAGCATCTTCAGGAGCCACCTGGAGGTGATCTCCTGCATCTGCGGCGCGGACTTGGTCGTGGTTGCCAAGTTCCGCGCGGCCGAGGTGCCGAGACTGCGCTGCGGGGTCTGGACCCCCGGTTCGGAACCTGCCTGCACCGACATGTGTTTCCCTTTCGATCACTCCACGGATCTGCGCTCGCAGCCTTCCAGCACGCACCGTGGTGGGACCATTACACAAAAGGGTGGGACTACTCCGTCCGTGGACGGGGCATCCTCTGGAGTTCAACTTCCTCATCACGAGCCCCTGGCACACCATGCGTTTCGGCCACCGGCGCAAGCGAGGAGCTTTGAATTTGTATCTGCGATGCAAGTTTTCTACGGTGACCCCATGCGGCTGACCCGATTCACCGACCTGGCGCTGCGCGTCCTGATGCGCCTGGCCGTCGAGGAGGCGCCCGAGGCGGACCTCCCCACCACCCGGGACGTGGCGGCGGCCATGGAGGTCCCGTACACGCACACCGCCAAAGTGGTCGCCAGGCTGCAGCACCTCGGCCTGGTCGAGGCCCGGCGCGGGCGCGGCGGCGGCCTCGTGCTGACCGCCGCCGGGCGGACCGCCCCGGTGGGCGCGGTGATCCGCGAGCTGGAGGGCGCCGGCGACGTCGTCGACTGCGAGGGCGCGGCCCCGTGCCCCTTGCGCGGCGCCTGCGTGCTGCGCGGGGCGCTGCGCCGGGCCCAGGAGGCCTTCTTCGCCTCACTGGACCCCCTGACGGTGAACGACCTGGTCGCAGCCCCGACCGGCCCGGTCCTGCTGGGCATTTCGGGCAGTTCGCCGAGGATTCCGGGCGCCTGACCACGGGGGGCCGGATGGCCGGTTCGTGCCACTGGGAAGCCCCCGCACCCCGAGCCCGGCCCGCCTGTCGAACGGAAGTCCGCATCGGCGGACCCGTTCACCCGTCCCATAAAATATGCATCTCAGATGCAGAGACAGAGCTTCACGAGGAGTCCGCATGCTGTCCGAGAAGTCGACCGCGACCGTACGAGCCACCCTGCCCGCCGTCGGCGCGGCCATCGGCGACATCGCGGAGCTCTTCTACGAAAAGCTCTTCGCGGCCCACCCGGGGCTGCTCCGCGACCTGTTCAACCGCGGCAACCAGAACGCCGGACTCCAGAAGCAGGCCCTCGCCGGCTCGATCGCCGCCTTCGCCACCCACCTCGTCGCCCACCCCGACACCCGCCCCGACGTGATGCTCGGCCGCATCGCCCACAAGCACGCCTCCCTCGGCGTCACCCGCGCGCAGTACCCCGTCGTCCACGAGCACCTCTTCGCGGCCATCGCCGAGATCCTCGGCGACGCCGTCACCCCGGAGGTCGCCGAGGCGTGGGACGAGGTGTACTGGCTGATGGCGAACGCCCTGATCGCCCTCGAGGAGCGCCTCTACGCCGAGCAGCAGGTCGTCGCGGGGGACGTGTGGCGCGAGTGGACCGTCGCCGCCCGCGTTGAGGAGACCGCCGACTGCGCCACCTTCCACCTCACCCCCGCCGACGGGGCCCCCGCCCCCGGCCCCAAGCCCGGCCAGTACGTCTCCGTCCAGGTCGAACTGGCCGACGGAGCACGGCAGATACGCCAGTACAGCCTCTGCGGCGCCCCCGGTTCCCCGGTCCGCTCGATCACCGTCAAGCGCGTCCACGGCCCGGCCGCCGGCGGCCCCGACGGCGAGGTCTCCCACCACCTCCACACGCAGGTCCGCACCGGGGACACCCTGCGCGTCTCGGCCCCCTACGGCGACCTCGTGCTCCAGGACTCCGCCGCGCCGGTGGTCCTCGCCTCCGCAGGAATCGGCTGCACGCCCATGCTCGCGATGCTCCGGCACCTCGCCGAGACCTCGTACCCGGCGCCCGTGACCGTGCTGCACGCCGACCGCTCCCCCGCCGACCACGCCCTGCGCGCCGACCACCGCGCACTGACCCACAAGCTCCCCGACGCCCGGGCGCACTTCTGGTACGAGACGGCGGCCGAGCCCGGCGACCGCGAGGGCCGCCTCGACCTCACCGGCATCCCGGTGGCGTCCGGCACCACGGCCTACCTGTGCGGACCGCTCCCCTTCATGCGGGCGGCGCGCGAGCAGCTGATCGCCCGGGGCGTGGCGCCCGCCGACATCCACTACGAGGTGTTCGGCCCCGATCTGTGGCTCGCCTCCGCCTGATGCCGCGGGCCCACCGCGGGACCCCTTCTCACCCCTCCCCCGCCCCTTCCCCGCGCCCTCTGCGCCCTTGCGACGGAATGGCCGACTCCACTACACCGGTGAGTGACAGATCGCTCACGAAGAGTCAAGGAGTCGGCCATGTCCGCACCCATGTCCGCAGCCCGGTTCATCGGCGCCCTGCGGGCCGAGGGCCTCACCGTCGTCGAGGTCGGCGCCTGGCGCACCCACAACCGCAACCACAAGGGGCCGTGGGGTCCGGTCAACGGGGTGATGGTCCATCACACCGTCACGCACGGGACCGCGTACACCGTCCAGCTCTGCCGCGACGGCGACGCGGCGCTCCCCGGCCCGCTCTGCCACGGCGTGATCACCAAGGACGGCCGGGTCCACCTCGTCGGCTACGGCCGCGCCAACCACGCGGGCGCGGGCGACTCCGCGGTCCTGGCCGCGGTGATCGCGGAGAAGCGGCTCCCCCCGGACCAGCACGCGGACACCGACGGCAACCGGCACTTCTACGGCTTCGAGTGCGAGAACCTCGGCAGCGGGGAGGACCCCTGGCCGGCGGTCCAGCTCGACGCGATCGCCCGCGCGGCGGCCGCCCTGTGCCGGGTGCACGGATGGACCGCCCGCTCGGTGATCGGCCATCTGGAATGGCAGCCGGGCAAGATCGACCCGAAGGGATTCACGATGGACTCGATGCGCGCCCGCGTGGAGGAGCGCCTGAAGTGACAATGGCCTGGTGAACCAGGCTCCCGAAGCGTCCGAGGCACTGCTCCCCCGACCGCCGTCCCCGCTGGCCGAGGCGGCGGACGAGCGCTTCGCCGAGCACGGCGTGACGCTGCTGCTGAAGCGGGACGACCTGGTCCATCCGGAGCTGCCGGGCAACAAGTGGCGCAAGCTCGCGCCGAACCTGCGCGCGGCCGTCGCGGGCGGTTACCCGGCGCTGGCGACCTTCGGCGGGGCCTACTCGAACCACCTGCGCGCCACGGCCGCGGCCGGCCGCCTGCTGGGGCTGGAGACCGTCGGGATCGTACGGGGCGACGAGCTCGCCGGGCGCCCGCTGAACGAGTCGCTGGCCCGGTGCGCCGCGGACGGCATGCGCCTGCACTTCGTCTCCCGCGCGCAGTACCGCCTCAAGGCCGATCCGGCGGCCCTGTCCCGGCTCCTGGGGGCGGCGGGGGCGGGCGGCGCGTACGTGGTCCCGGAGGGCGGCAGCAACGCCCTCGCCCTGCACGGCTGCGCCGGGCTCGGGCGCGAGCTGCGCGGCGTCTGCGACGTGGCCGCGGTGGCCTGCGGCACCGGAGGCACGCTGGCCGGGCTCGCGGCCGGGCTCGGCGACGGGCAGCGGGCGGTGGGCGTACCGGTGGTCGGGGGCGGCTTCCTGGAGGCGGAGATACGTTCCCTCCAGGCGGCGGCCTTCGGCGGCCCGGCCGGCGACTGGTCACTGGCCGAGGGATTCGCCCACGGCGGCTACGCCCGCGTCCCCGACGCGCTGGAGGCCTTCGCGGCGGACTTCGAGTCCCGCCACGGCCTCCCGGTGGAGCGGATCTACGTGGCGAAGCTCCTCTGGGCACTGCTCGCGCTGACCCGCGCCGGCGCGTTTCCCCCGGGCTCCACCGTGGCGGCGGTGGTCACCGGCCGGCCGTGACCGCGCGCCGCGCCCGCGGCGCCTCGGACTACGCCGACTCCTCCCGGTAGGCCGCCGCCTCCTCCAGGTCGAGGCGGCGCAGCAGGACGCGGAGCATCTCGTCGTCGATGCGGCGCGCGTCGCGCAGCGAGACGAACACCTCCCGCTCCGAGGCGATCATCTCCCCCGCCAGGCGGCGGTACACGTCGTCGGCCGACTCCCCCGTCACGGCGTTGACCTCCCCCAGCCGCTCCCACACCGCGTTGCGCCTGCGCTCCAGTACGGTCCGCAGCCGGTCGGCGAGCGGCGGCGGCAGGGCGTTCTCCGGGGAGGCCAGCAGCTCCGTCAGCCGCTCGTCCGCCGCCCGCGAGGCCTCGCTCTGCGCCTGGGCCTCCGCCAGGGTCTCGGCGTGCAGGTCCTTCGCGGGCAGCCGCAGCAGCCGGATCAGCGGCGGCAGCGTGAGGCCCTGGACCACCAGCGTGCCGATGACCGTCGTGAACGTCAGGAACAGGATCAGGTTCCGGTGCGGGACGGTGACCGGCACGGAGAAGGCGATGGCCAGCGAGACCACGCCCCGCATGCCGGCCCAGCCGACGACGGTCGGGGCCTTCCAGTTCGTCCCGGGCTCCCGCGCCCGGATCCGCCGCGAGAGCCGCGGCAGGAACGTCGCGGGGAAGACCCACGCGAAACGGGCCACCACCACGACCGCGAAGACGGCGACCGCGTAGCCCGCCGCGGCCGCGCCCTCGTACTGGCCGAGCCCCTTGAGGACCACCGGCAGCTGGAGCCCGATGAGCGCGAAGACCACGGATTCCAGGATGAAGGCGACCATCTTCCAGACCGCCTCCTCCTGGAGCCGGGTCGCGAAGTCCACCTGCCAGTTCCGGTGCCCGAGGTACAGGGCGACCACCACCACCGCCAGGACGCCCGAGGCGTGCACCCGTTCGGCGGCCGCGTAGGCCACGAACGGGATCAGCAGCGACAGCGTGTTCTGGAGCAGGGGTTCGCGCAGCGTCTTCCTCAGCAGGTGGATGGGGACCATCAGCAGCAGGCCCACGCCGACCCCGCCCACCGACGCCAGGAGGAACTCCGCGATCCCGCCCGCCCAGCCGGCGCTCGTCCCGAGCGCCGCCGCGATCGCCACGTTGTAGGCCGTGATCGCGGTGGCGTCGTTGACCAGGGACTCGCCCTGCAGGATGGTCGTGATCCGGTTCGGCAGCCCCAGTTTGCGGGCGATGGCCGTCGCGGCGACCGCGTCGGGCGGCGCGACGACCGCGCCCAGCACCAGCGCCACCGGCAGCGAGAGCCCCGGTACCACCAGGTACGCCGCGTACCCGACGGCCAGCGTCGCGAAGAGCACGTACCCCACCGAGAGCAGCGCCACGGGCCGCATGTTCGCGCGCAGGTCCAGGTACGAGCTGTCCATGGCGGCCGTGTACAGCAGCGGCGGGAGCAGCAGCGGCAGCACGATGTGCGGGTCCAGCCCGTACGGCGGCACGCCCGGGACGTACGCGGCGGCCAGCCCGGCGGCGACCAGCAGCAGGGGCGCGGGCACCCGGGTGCGCCGGGCCAGACCGGCGACGATCGCACAGCCCGCGACCAGTGCCACCAGGGGCAATACCTCCATCGAAGATCATCCTCGCTCGGCTCGTGTCGTCCTCGGGCGCCCGCACCTCAGTACGCTGGCCATCATGAGCGAGTGCACCCACGTTCCCGAACTGCCGCGCCCCGAGCCCGCCCCTCTCGACCTGACATGTCCCGAATGTCGTGAGCTAGGCAGCCATCCCGTGCAGCTGCGGATGTGCCTGGAGTGCGGCTACGTCGCCTGCTGCGACTCCTCGCCCCACCGGCACGCCACGGCGCACCACCACACGACCGGCCACCCGGTGATGCGGAGCTTCGAAGCGGGCGAGACCTGGCGGTGGTGTTTTGTCGACGGTTCGATCGTCTGAGGCGGGGTAGGTCAACCCTCCGCCGGTTCCCCTGATTTGGGCCCGCAGACCCCTAGCCACTGTGCGTACCCATGGGCTTACCATCAGTCACTGGTCGCAGGTACGGCCGCACGGCCAGCTATGTTCGACGGGGCCTCGCGCTCTCCAGCGGGGGGACCGCGACACGATCGCCCGGATCGCGATAGCGTCACCGGCGAACACAGCTCGTACCACCTTGGAGGTGAGGGTGTCCCAGATCGCAGGCGAGCCCGGGACCCAGGACTTCGTGGAAGTCCGGCTGCCCGCTGCGGGTGCCTACCTGTCGGTGCTGCGGACGGCCACGGCCGGCCTCGCGGCACGTTTGGACTTCACTCTCGACGAGATCGAGGACCTCCGCATCGCGGTGGACGAGGCCTGCGCGATCCTGCTCCAGCAGGCCGTGCCCGGCTCCGTCCTCAGCTGCGTCTTCCGTTTGGTGGACGATTCGCTGGAGGTGACCGTTTCCGCGCCGACCACGGACGGACGCGCGCCGGAGCGCGACACGTTCGCGTGGACGGTCCTCTCGGCCCTGGCCGGCAAGGTCGAGGCCACGGTCGAGGAGAACAAGACGGTGAGCATCAGCCTCTACAAACAGCGCGGCGCAGGACCAGGCCCGGCGTGAGCGGCGGGGAGGTCCCGGTGCGGGGCGGGGATCGGCCCCGGGTAGGTCACGAGGTCGACGGCGGCATTCCGGAGCAGCAGCACGCCCGGCCGCACCCGGCCGACACGGATGCGGAAGACGGCTTTTCGGACTCGGCGGAGCGACGGGCGGGCCCTATGAGCGACAACCAGCACGACCAGACACTGCCGGGCCAGCCACCGGGAGCCGCTGCCACGGCCCCCTCGGCCCCGGCCGAAGGCACGGCCGGAGGCCCACCGGCCCCGGTGTTCGTCAGTCCGGCGCCCCTGCCGGACCCGCGCGACCGCAGCGGCGCGCGGGCCCTGTTCATCGAGCTGCGGGCACTGCCCGACGGCTCGCCGGAGAAGGCCGAGCTGCGCAACCGCCTCGTACGGATGCACCTGCCGCTGGTCGAGCACCTGGCACGGCGCTTCCGCAACCGCGGCGAGCCCCTGGACGACCTCACGCAGGTCGCCACCATCGGGCTGATCAAGTCGGTGGACCGGTTCGACCCGGACCGCGGGGTCGAGTTCTCCACCTACGCCACGCCCACGGTGGTCGGCGAGATCAAGCGCCACTTCCGCGACAAGGGCTGGGCGGTCCGCGTCCCGCGGCGACTGCAGGAGCTGCGGCTCTCGCTGACGACGGCGACGGCGGAGCTGTCCCAGCAGCACGGCCGCTCGCCCACCGTGCACGAGCTGGCCGAACGGCTGGGGATCTCCGAGGAGGAGGTGCTGGAGGGCCTCGAATCGGCCAACGCCTACAGCACGCTCTCGCTCGACGTCCCGGACACGGACGACGAGTCGCCGGCGGTGGCGGACACGCTGGGCTCGGAGGACGAGGCGCTGGAAGGCGTCGAGTACCGCGAGTCCCTCAAACCGCTGCTGGAGGGGCTCCCGCCGCGCGAGAAGCGGATCCTGCTGCTGAGGTTCTTCGGCAACATGACCCAGTCGCAGATCGCGCTGGAGGTCGGCATCTCCCAGATGCACGTCTCCCGGCTGCTGGCCCGCACCCTGGCCCAGCTCCGGGAGAAGCTCCTGGTCGAGGAGTGAGGGCCGCGGAAGACAGGGCCTGACGCACGGCCCCTCGTACGGGCGGCCGCGCACGGACTCGCGTACGGGCCCCGCTCACGGGCGGGGCTACGGGGCCTACGGGGCCTGTTCGCCGGGCCCGGCGCCGAGCGCCGCGGTCGCCGTCGGATTCACCAGGAGTCCCACGACGGCCACCGCGGACAGGGCCAGGGCCGCGGCGGCGGCGGTCATCCCACCGCCCGTGGTCCACAGGGTCCAGGCCACCGGCATGGCCATCAGCTGAGTGATCAGCGCCGGGCCGCGGCTCCAGCGGCGGCCCAGGCGCAGCCCGCGCGCCGCGATCAGGGGCAGCGCGGAGAGGACCAGCAGGGTGACCCCGCCCGTCTCCGCCTGCTGCGGGGAGTCCGCGTCGCCGGCGACGCCCACGTACAGCATGTAGACCCCGAGGCCGGCCAGGGTCAGACCTTCCAGGGCGGTCAGGGCGGCGGCCGCGGTCAGCCTGCGGAGGGGCGCGGCGGGGCCGGCGGGTGCGGTGGGGGTGGGCTTCGTACTCACCCCAGCAGGGTATCCGGGGGCCTCGCCGCCCCGGAGGGGACGGCCAGTACGATCGTTCTCGAACGGGTCGGTAGGCTGCGCATATGCGTGCACTCCTCGTGGCCAACCCAGCAGCGACGACCACCAGCGCGCGCACGCGTGACGTCCTGACCCACGCCCTGGCCAGCGAGATGAAGCTGGAGGCGGTCACCACCGAGTACCGCGGCCACGCCCGGGACCTGGGACGCAGGGCGGCCGAGACCGGGGTCGACCTGGTGGTGGCGCTCGGCGGTGACGGCACCGTCAACGAAGTGGTCAACGGCCTGCTGCACGAAGGACCCGACCCGGACCGGCTGCCGGGCCTCGCCGTGGTTCCCGGCGGCTCCACCAACGTGTTCGCCCGCGCGCTCGGCCTGCCCAACGACGCGGTGGAGGCGACCGGCGCCCTGCTGGACGCGCTGCGCGAGCGGCGCGAGCGGACGGTCGGCCTGGGGCTGGCGGCGGGTACGCCGGGCACCGAAGACGAATCGGTTCCGGCCCGCTGGTTCACCTTCTGCGCGGGCTTCGGCTTCGACGCGGGCGTCGTGGGCCGGGTCGAACAGCAGCGCGAACGGGGCAAGCGTTCGACGCACGCCCTCTATGTACGGCAGCTGATGCGCCAGTTCTGGGACGAACCAAACCGGCGGCACGGCACGGTCACGCTGGAGCGCCCCGGCGCGGATCCCGTGACGGACCTGGTGTTGTCGATAGTGTGCAACACCTCACCCTGGACGTATCTAGGCAACCGCCCCCTTTACGCCTCGCCCGAGGCGTCGTTCGATACTGCACTTGACGTATTGGCCCTGGACCGTTTGTCAACTCCGGCGGTCGCTCGCTACGCGACACAGCTCCTGACCTCGACTCCTGAACGCGGCCCTCACGGCAAGCATGCGGTGTCTCTGCACGATCTGACCGACTTCACCTTGCATTCGAAGGTCCCGCTTCCCTTCCAGATGGACGGAGACCACCTCGGTCTGCGTACCAGCGTTCGGTTCACAGGCGTACGCCGTGCACTGCGTGTGATTGTGTGAGTAGAAGGGCCAAAAACCCTTTCACTCGAACGTTTACACGCCGGTCCACCCCCACGAAGTAGGGCTGTGACCTAGTAGACACCGACGAATCAAAAAAAACTTTCCGGAAGGGGTTGTATCCCCGTCCGAGGTTTGCGAATCTCTACATGGCGATCGGGACAGCCCGCAGAACCCGGCACCCACACAGATCGCCAGAACCCCTCCACGAATCCCCCACCACCCAGGGCGAGCTTTTGACCAAACTGGGCGGTCTCCCTTCCGTCGCGAAGGGATTCGTGAAAGCGTTCACATTCACAAGCAACTTGCCCGCAATACAAGGAGATGGAGCAGCCATGGACTGGCGTCACAACGCCGTTTGCCGCGAGGAAGACCCGGAACTCTTCTTCCCCATCGGCAACACCGGTCCTGCGCTGCTGCAGATCGAGGAAGCCAAGGCCGTCTGCCGCCGTTGCCCCGTCATGGAGCAGTGCCTGCAGTGGGCGCTCGAGTCCGGCCAGGACTCCGGCGTCTGGGGCGGTCTCAGCGAGGACGAGCGCCGCGCGATGAAGCGCCGCGCCGCTCGCAACCGGGCGCGCAACGCCAGCGCCTGATATCGACTTTCGAGCCTCGAGCCGCAGCGCGTAGTACCCATATCAGCGCTCAGCAACGTGCTCTTGAGCCCCGGACCGAAAACCATTCGGTCCGGGGCTCAGTGCTGTCCGGGGCACATGGGCTCCGGGCGCGGGCCTGCTGAACCCAGTACGTCACGGTGAGTGACCTCGACGGTCGCCCCGCCTCCCCGCCCGGTCCCGCTACTTCTGTGACATCACCGGGATGTCGAGGACGACCTTGGTGCCGCGCGGCTCGGCCGCGACCATGTCGAACCCGCCGCCGAGCTCGCCCTCCACGAGGGTCCGTACGATCTGCAGCCCGAGGTTGCCGGCCCGCTTGGGGTCGAATCCCTCGGGCAGACCGCAGCCGTCGTCGACCACCGAGATCAGCAGCCGGGCATCGCTGCGGCCGACGCCCGTGCGGGTGGCGGACACCTCCACGGTGCCGCCCTCCCCCTGGGTGAAGGCGTGTTCCAGGGCGTTCTGCAGGATCTCCGTCAGCACCATCGACAGCGGAGTGGCGACCTCCGCGTCCAGGATTCCGAAGCGGCCGGTGCGCCGGCAGGCGACCTTGCCCGGGGAGATCTCGGCGACCATCGCGATGACGCGGTCGGCGATCTCGTCGAACTCGACGCGCTCGTCGAGGTTCTGGGACAGCGTCTCGTGCACGATCGCGATCGAACCGACGCGGCGGACCGCCTCGTTCAGCGCCTCGCGCCCCTGCGGGGAATCCATCCGACGGGCCTGGAGCCGCAAGAGCGCGGCCACCGTCTGGAGGTTGTTCTTCACCCGGTGGTGGATCTCCCGGATGGTCGCGTCCTTGGTAATCAATTCACGTTCGCGACGGCGCAGTTCGGTGACGTCGCGGCACAGCACGAGGGAGCCGATCCGGATCCCCTTCGGCTTGAGCGGGATGGCGCGCAGCTGGATGACCCCGGTGTCGCCCTCGGCCTCGGTCTCGCGCGGGGCCCAGCCGCTGGCGAGTTTGACCAGCGCCTCGTCCACCGGGCCGCGGGACGGCGCGAGTTCGGAGGTGATGTTGCCCAGGTGGTGGCCGACCAGGTCGGAGGCGAGGCCGAGCCGGTGGTAGGCGGAGAGCGCGTTCGGGGACGCGTACGTCACCACCCCTTCGGCGTCGAGCCGGATGAGGCCGTCCCCCACGCGCGGGGAGGCGTCCATGTCCACCTGCTGGCCGGGGAACGGGAAGGAGCCCGCCGCGATCATCTGGGCCAGGTCGGAAGCGGACTGGAGGTAGGTGAGCTCCAGCCGGCTGGGTGTACGCACAGTGAGCAGGTTGGTGTTGCGGGCGATGACGCCCAGCACCCGGCCCTCGCGGCGGACGGGGATCGACTCGACGCGGACCGGCACCTCCTCGCGCCACTCCGGGTCCCCCTCGCGCACGATCCGGCCCTCGTCGAGCGCGGCGTCGAGCAGCGGACGGCGGCCGCGCGGGACCAGGTGGCCGACCATGTCGTCCTGGTAGGAGGTGGGGCCGGTGTTCGGGCGCATCTGCGCGACCGAGACGTACCGGCTGCCGTCCAGGGTGGGCACCCACAGGACGAGGTCGGCGAACGAGAGGTCGGAGAGCAGCTGCCACTCCGAGACCAGCAGGTGGAGCCACTCCAGGTCGGTTTCACCGAGAGCGGTGTGCTGACGTACGAGGTCGTTCATGGAGGGCACGTGGCGAGCGTACCCCGGGTATGGGCCATGACTTTCCGCAGCGCGATCCTCCGGAGTATCCAGGAGACCCCCCTTCCGCGTACGCTTGGAGGAAGTGACGGGATCTTGGGCCCCGTCATTGGATGGACAGAACAGATTGGTCTAGTCCACAATTGCACCAAAGCTTCCGCCCTCCCCGCACAGGAGGACGGATCGAGGTAAGCCGCGCGCTCTGCCCTGACCGCACCGGCACCTCCCACCGGCCGTCGGGCACCGCACACCCGCCGGCCGTAAGTACTCCGGACTACGGTGCCGGTCGGGCTGAGGGTCCCAGCCGGCACCGTAGGCCAGAGGACAGCGCCCCGCCGCTGACGAAGCCGCCGCTGACGAAGCCCGCCGCTAACGAGGCCAGGCGCGCAGCGCGACGGCCGCCACCGCCTCCAGCTCCCCCCGGCCCGCCCCGTCCCGCGCCTGCTGGGACATCCCCTGGAGCACGGCCCCGGCAAAGCCGGCCAGCGCCCGTACGTCCGTGTCCGCCGGCAGGACGCCGGCGGCCACATCGGCCCGGATGCGTCGCTCGAACATCGCCTGGCCCTCCTCGCGCCGCGCGCGCAGCGCCTGCGCCACCTCCGGCGCGGTGGCGCTGACGGCCGCGCTGAGCACCATGCAGCCCAGCGGGTGGGCCGGGTCGGTGTAGATCTCGGCGGCCTCCCGCAGGACGCGCCCCACGGCTTCGCGGGCGGTGGGCTCCTCGGCGAGCGCCACGGCCGCGAACTGCGCGTAGCGGCCGCCGTAGACCCCCACGACCTCGTCGAAGAGCGTGCGCTTGTCACCGAAGGCTGCGTAGAGGCTCGGCGCGCCGATCCCGAGCGAGGCGGTCAGGTCGGAGATCGACGTCGCCTCGTAGCCGTTCTCCCAGAAGGCGAACATCGCCTTGTCCAGGGCCGCCGCACGATCGAAGGAGCGGGGCCTGCCGCGCTGTCCGGTCACCATGCCCACATTCTATAGCGGCCGCTACGGAATCTGGTAACGTCCCTTTCTGTAGCGACCACTAGGGAAAGGGGGCGCGCCATGGGCGTGCTCGAGGGGAAGACGGCACTGGTCACGGGCGGCAGCCGGGGCATCGGCCGGGCCATCGCCGAACGGCTGGCCCGGGACGGGGCCCTGGTCGCGGTGGCCTACGGCCGGAACGGGGCGGCGGCCGCCGAGACGGTTGATGCCGTCGAGGCCGCCGGGGGGCGGGCGTTCGCCATACGGGCCGAGCTGGGGGTCCCGGGCGACGCGCAGGCGCTCTGGGCGGCCTACGCGGCCCATCCGCTGGCCACGCTGGAGGTCGACGTCCTGGTGAACAACGCGGGCGGGGCCGCCTTCGCGGACATCGCCTCGACCGACGAGGAGACGTACGACCGGGTCCACGCGCTCAACGCGAAGGCACCCTTCTTCGTGATCAAGCACGGCCTGTCGAGGCTGCGGGACGGCGGCCGGATCGTGAACGTGACCGGCACCCCCGAGCTCGCCCTGCCGGCGATCCTGGCCACGATCACGGCGAAGGGCGCGGTGAACGCGCTGACGGTCTCGCTGGCCGCCGAGCTCGCACCCCGGGGCATCACCGTGAACTCGGTGGGCCCGGGGATCGTGGAGACCGATCTGAACGCGGGCTGGCTGGCCGACCCGGCGGCCCGTGCGCACGCCGCCTCACGCTCGGTCTTCGACCGCCTGGGCACCACGGAGGAGATCGCCGACGTGGTCGCCTTCCTCGCCTCCCCGGACTCCCGCTGGATCACGGGGCAGCACCTCGCCGCGACGGGCGGCCTGCAGCTCTCCCTGCTGTAGCCGGCGATCCGGGACGGGGTCCGGACGGGAGCGGGGCGGGCGGGGACGGGCGGGGGCGCGCCTCCCGGTAACGGGGCCAGTGCGGCCCCGCTCCCGGGAGGCCGGGGGCGGGAACGGGGACCACGATGGAGTGTGCGAAGACAGGCCGCGGAGGCCCCTCCTCTGCTAGAATTGGTCTATACCACAATCGTCCCACTCCAGATCGGCAGGCCACGCGTGGAAGTTGTCATCGTCCCGGACGCCAAGGCAGGCGGCGAGCTCATCGCGGAGGCCATGGCCGCCCTGGTCCGCCGCAAGCCCGACGCCCTGCTCGGCGTAGCGACTGGCTCCACCCCGCTGCCCATCTACGAGGCCCTCGCCGCCCAGGTCAAGGCGGGCAAGGTCGACGCCTCGAAGGCCCGCATCTGCCAGCTCGACGAGTACGTCGGCCTGCCCGCCGGACACCCCGAGTCCTACCGCGCCGTCGTCCTGCGCGAGGTCGTCGAGCCGCTCGGCCTGTCCGAGGCCTCCTTCATCGGCCCCGACGGCTCCGCCGCCGACATCGTCGGGGCGTGCGACGCGTACGACCGGGCCCTCGCCGCCGCCGGCGGCGTCGACCTGCAGCTGCTCGGCATCGGCACGGACGGGCACATCGGTTTCAACGAGCCCTGCTCCTCGCTCGCCTCCCGCACCCGCATCAAGACGCTGACGGAGCAGACCCGCGTGGACAACGCGCGCTTCTTCGACGACGACATAGACCAGGTGCCCCACCACGTCATCACCCAGGGCATCGGCACCATCCTCGACGCCCGCCACCTGGTCCTGCTGGCCACCGGCGAGGGCAAGGCCGAGGCCGTCGCGCAGACCGTCGAGGGCCCGTTGTCCGCCTTCGTCCCGGCCTCCGCGCTTCAGCTGCACCGCCACGCCACGGTCGTCGTCGACGAGGCCGCGGCGTCCAAGCTGAAGCTCGCGGACTACTTCCGCCACGCGTTCGCCGACAAGCCCGCCTGGCAGGGCCTGTAAGCAGGAGCGCCACGTGCCGAAGGCACGCGCATCGAACGCCGGCGGGGCTGGAGGATCCAGCCCCGCCGGCGTTCGATGCGTCCGGCACTAGACCCCGGCGATCACCTCGGCGGCGGCCTTGCCGCAGACCCGGGCCGCCCCGTGCGTCGCGATGTGCAGCGCGCCGCGCGGCTCGGCCCGCGGCAGGCCCATCTCGACGACGATCGTCTGCGGCCGCGCCGCGACGAGCGCGTTCAGGGCCTCGGTCATCCACGGGTGCCGGTGCGCGTCGCGGACCACCGCGACGACAGTGCGGTTCCCCGCGGCCGCCAGGATGTCGGCGGCCACCGAACCCCGCGGGTACACGCCCGCCTCCGTGCCCGGGATCAGCGCGGCCAGTTCCCCGGCCACTCCCCACGGGGTCTCGTCCCCGACCGCCACGTTCGCGACGGGCGCGAGCGTGGCGACGTACGGCGCGTTGACCGGGGCGGCGGCGGCCGGCGAGCCGGTCACCGTCACCGCGCGGCGGGCCGCGGCCAGGCCGATGCCGGGCGCGCTGTCCCCCTCCGACAGCGCGCCCCGGCGGACCTGGCGGGTCCATTCGGCCAGCGCGCGCACCCGCGCGGCGGCCTCGGCGAGCCGCTCCCCCGGGAGCGAGCCGTCGCGTACGGCCGCGACCAGCGCGTCGCGCAGGCGCAGCACGGTCTGCTCGTCGGCGAGTCCGCCGCCGACGCAGATCGCGTCGGCGCCGGCCGCGATGGCCAGGACCGAGCCGCGCTCGATGCCGTACGTCCCGGCGATGGCGTTCATCTCCATGCCGTCGGTGACGACGAGGCCCTCGTAGCCGAGCTCCTTGCGCAGCAGACCGGTCAGGATCTGCGGGCTGAGGGTGGCCGGACGCGTCGGGTCCAGGGCGGGCACCAGGATGTGCGCGCTCATGACGGCCTTGGTGCCGGCCTCGATGGCGGCCCGGAACGGTACGAGTTCGCGCGCGGCCAGGGTGTCGAGGTCCACGTCGATGCGCGGCAGCGCGTGGTGCGAGTCGACGTTGGTGTCGCCGTGGCCCGGGAAGTGCTTGGTGCAGGCGGCGACCCCGGCGGCCTGGAGGCCTTCGACGTAGGCGGCGGTGTGCCGGGCGACGAGGTGGGTGTCGGCGCCGAAGGACCGTACGCCGATGACCGGGTTGTCCGGGTTGGAGTTGACGTCCGCGGACGGGGCCCAGTTGAGGTTGACCCCGCAGTCGGCGAGGCGGCGGCCGAGCTCGCGGGCGACGTCGCGGGTCAGGTCGGTGTCGTCCACGGCGCCGAGCGCGAGGTTGCCGGGGAAGGACGAGCCGCCCCGTACCTCCAGACGGGTGACGTCGCCGCCCTCCTCGTCGATGGCGACGAGGACGTCGTCCCGCTCGGCGCGCAGCTGGGCGGTCAGGGCTGCGAGCTGCTCGGGCGAGGTGATGTTGCGGCCGAAGAGGCCGACGGAGGTGAGGCCTTCCGACACCCGGCGGAGCAGCCAGGCGGGGGCGGTGGTGCCCTCGAAGCCGGGCTGGAGGACCGCGAGGGCGTCCTGGGTCAGGGTGTCCGTGTGCTGCGCAAGGACAGTCATGGGCCGTTATCCCTTCACGGCGCCGGCGGTCATTCCGCCGACGGCCTTGCGCTGGAGGAAGACGAAGATGAGCAGGACCGGCACCGCGAAGAGCGAGGACGCCGCCATGGTGGCGCCCCAGTCGTTGCCGAAGGCCGTCTGGAACTGGGTCAGCCAGAGCGGCAGGGTCTGCGCGGACTTGTCCTTGTTCAGGATCAGGACCATCGCGAACTCGTTCCAGGCCGTGATGAAGCCGAAGAGCGAGGTGGACATGAGGCCGGGTGCCAGCAGGGGGAAGATCACCTTGCGGAAGGCCTGGCCGCGGGTGCAGCCGTCGATCTGGGCGGCCTCCTCCAGGGTCACCGGGACGGCGGCGATGAAGCCGCGCAGGGTCCAGATGGTGAAGGGGAGGACCATCACGAAGTAGATCGCGGTCAGTACGGCGAGGTTGTTCAGCATCTCGGCGTCGCGGACGATCATGTACATCGCGATGACCATGACCTCCCAGGGAGCCATCTGGGCCATCATCACGCCGAGAATGAGGCCCTTGCGGCCCTTGAACTTCATGCGGGCGATGGCGAAGCTCGCGGCGAGGGCGACGACCAGGGCGAGCGCGACGGCGCCGACGGTGACGACGAGGCTGTTGGTGACGTAGGTCCAGAACAGGTCGACGCCGGTGGCCTTGGTGAAGTTGTCCATCGTCGGGGTGAAGACGAAGACGGGGTCCTTGGAGAGGATCTCGCCGGACGGCTTGAGCGCCGAGGAGAACATCCAGTAGACGGGGAAGACGAAGAGGACGGCCAGCAGCAGGGCGCCGACGTTCTTGGCGACCGCCGCGGGGCGGACGGGCCGGCGGTTGCGCAGCTGCCGGGGCTTCGCGGACGGCGCGGGCTTCGGGGCGGTGGTCGTGCTCACTGCTCCTCCTCCTGCTTCAGGATCAGACGGAAGTAGAAGGACATGACGATCACGAGCATCACGATCGTCAGCACGGAGATCGCCGCGGCCAGGCCGTAGTGGAACTGGCTCTGGCCCTCGACGTACGCGTAGATCGTCAGCGTCTCGGAGCTCCGGTCGGGGCCGCCCTTGTTCATCGCGTAGACCTGGGTGAAGGCCTTGAAGACCCAGATGACCTCGAGGAACGTCGTGACCAGGAAGAACGACGTGAGGTTGGGGAAGACGACCTGCCAGAAGGTCTGCCAGCCGTTGGCACCGTCCATGCGGGCGGCCTCGTACATCTCGCCGCTGATGGTGGTCAGGGCGGCGTACATGTTGAGGGCGACGAAGGGGATGGAGCCCCAGGCCACCAGCACCGTGATGATCACCATGGTGGACAGGCCGGACTCGAACCAGTTGTGCTGGTCGTAGCCGCTGAAGCCGAGCGTGCGCATCAGCCAGTTCATGACGCCGTACTGCTCGTCGAACAGCCACTGGAAGACGGTCACGGAGGCGACGATCGGCATGGCCCAGGCCATCACGAGTGCCATCGACAGGACCAGGCGCATCCACTTGCCGAGCCGGTTCAGCAGGAGCCCGACGAGGCTGCCGACCACCATGATCAGGAAGACGTTGGCGGCGGTGAAGACGAAGCTGCGGACCACCACGGTCCAGAACTGCGCGTCTCCGAGCAGCTGGGTGTAGTTCCCCACGCCGTTGAACGGCGCCTTCCGCTGGATGAACTCGATCTTGTCGACCTTCTGGAACGACAGGATGATGTTCTTGACCAGCGGGTACAGCAGCAGGGTCACCATGCTGAGCACGGCGGGCCCGATCAGGAGGTAGGGCAACCACCCTGAGGGGAGCGACTTCCTGCCGCCGCGAGGAGACGCGGACGCTGCCTTGGCTCCGGCGGGCGGCGGTGTCGCGGCCGGCCCGGCGGACTTCTGTGGTGCGTCCTGTGGAGCGGAGGTCGCCGCTCCCTGGGAGTGCACGGTCATGTCTTGGCTTCCTCGCGGTTGACTGTGGCGACTCGCACCCGCTTCCCCGCTCGGAGCGGGCGGCGCTTACGTCTGTCAAGGCGCGACCGGGGGCGCGGCGGGCGCTCGGGGCGCCCGCCGCACCGCCCGGTGCGTTCACTGCGGGTACTTCGGGTACTGCGGGGCACTGCCGGTACTCCTGGTACTCCCGGTACTGCCGTACCGGCGGTGCCCCGGGGTGCTACTTGTTGATGCGGCTCGCGATTTCCTTGTCCGCGTCGGCGCCCGCCTTGGCGGCGTCCTCACCCTTCAGGACCTTGGTCATGAACTCCTTGACGGGGTTCGGCTCGGTCTCGACGTTCGCCCAGCCCGGGGTCACCGGGGTGATCTTGCCGTTGGCGCCGGCCGTGGCCATCGCCTCGGCGAAGGAGCCCGCCGGCGGGGCGAAGTTCGCGCCCGCCTGGTTCGGGAGCAGCGCACCCTTGGTCTCGGCCGCGTACTTGGTCATCTGGTCCTTGCCTGCGGCGAGGGCCAGCCACTCCTTGGCGAGGTCCTTGTTCTTGGAGCGCTCGGCGATCGCCAGGTTCGAGCCGCCGAGGAAGACGGTGCCCGGCTTGTCGGCCGTCTTGCCCGGGATCGGGAAGTAGCCGAAGTCGGCTTCCTTGCCCGCGTCCTTCAGTGCCTTCTCGGCACCGCCGGCCTCCCAGCCGAGACCGATCCAGGAGGCGACGCCGCCCTTGGGAACGACGTCGGTGGACTGCTGCGGGGTGGCCTCGTCCTTGTCCTTCGGAGCGGTCGAGAAGGACTGGAGCTTCTTGTAGAACTCCATCGCGGAAGCGGCCTGGGGGGTACCGAGACCGCCCTTCCACTTGTCGCCGTCCTTGGTGGCGAAGTCGCCGCCCTCGTCCCAGACGAAGCCCGCGAGGACGTACCAGCTCTGGCCGGGCAGGTAGATCGGCTGCGAGGCCGGGTCGGCCGCCTTCAGCTTCTCCAGACCGGCGACCCACTCGTCGCGGGTCTTCGGCGCCGTGACGCCCGCCTTCTCGAAGGCCTTCTTGTCGTAGACGACGACGCGGTTGGCCGCGTACCACGGAGCGGAGTAGAGCTTGCCGTCGATCTCGGCCGAGGCCAGCATGCTCTTCTGCCAGGCGTCCGCGCCGAGCTTGGACTTGTCCTTGGTCAGGTCGGCGAGGCCACCGGTGACCGCGTAACCGGCGGTCTGGGTGTTGCCGAGCTCGAGGACGTCCGGCGGGGTGTTCTCGGAGAGGGCCGTGGTGACCTTCTCCTGGATGCCCTTCCAGGGCTGGACCTCGACCTTGACCGTGACACCGGGGTGCTTGGCCGAGAACTCGGCGTTGACCGCGTCGATCCAGGTCTTGGGCGCGGAGCCGTCCATCACCCAGACGGTGATCTCCTTGGCGCCACCCGCGTCGGTCTTCGCCTTGTCGTCGCCGTCGTTGCCGCCACACGCCGCGACTGCGACCATCATGCCCGCGACACTGACCGCCGCGATGAGCTTGCGCTTCACGCCACCCTCCTCAGGGATGCTGCCTGCAACTTCCCTCGCCCGCCGCGGTGACTCAAAAGCGTCAAGTGCTGCCCGTGGGGCCGGGATCTGATCCATATTGGTGTAGACCAGTAACGGGAGCTTGGCCTAGACCTTTAGGGGTGTCAAGGGTCTAATGAGCGGGTGCTCGGTCCGTTATCGGACCGACACCTGGGGGAGGGAGGAGGCCTGTCCTCCCTCCCGTGTCACGATGTGACCGCACATATCGGAGGAGCCGGTGACGGCAGCGAAACTGGAGTCGGGAAGGCGGGCGGCCATGGCCACCGAAGGGGCGACCACGGAGCCGGACGGCGGTGCGGCCACTCGCACGGCGCGCGTGCCCAAGTACTACCGACTCAAGCGGCACTTGCTCGACATGACCGAGACGCTGCCGCCGGGCACGCCGGTACCGCCCGAGCGCACGCTCGCGGCCGAATTCGACACCTCCCGGACCACGGTCCGACAGGCGCTCCAGGAGCTCGTCGTCGAGGGGCGCCTCGAGCGGATCCAGGGGAAGGGCACCTTCGTCGCCAAGCCGAAGGTCTCCCAGCCGCTCCAACTCTCCTCGTACACCGAGGACATGCGGGCGCAGGGCCTGGAACCCACCTCCCAGCTCCTGGACATCGGCTACGTGACGGCCGACGACACCCTGGCCGGCCTGCTGAAGATCACCACCGGCGGGCGGGTGCTGCGCATCGAGCGGCTCCGCCTGGCCAGCGGCGAACCGATGGCCATCGAGACCACCCACCTCTCGGCCAAGCGCTTTCCCGCGCTGCGCCGCTCGCTGGCCAAGTACACCTCCCTCTACACCGCCCTCGCCGAGGTGTACGACGTGCGCCTCGCCGAGGCCGAGGAGACCATCGAGACCTCGCTGGCCACGCCGCGGGAGGCCGGACTGCTCGGCACCGACGTCGGCCTGCCGATGCTGATGCTTTCGCGCCATTCGCTGGACGCCGACGGGGAGCCCGTCGAATGGGTGCGTTCCGTCTACCGCGGCGATCGTTACAAGTTCGTCGCCCGACTCCAGCGCCCCGCCGTCTGATTCGTAGTTGACTCTCGTTCCGCTATACGGACGGGGGCTTACGTCCACCGGGCGGGCCCCCGTAGATTCCCTGCGCTCGCGCAGATGATCAACGAGGGGACGAGGGATCATGCCGGAACCCGAAGCGGAAGCAACGGAACAGGAACGGAACACGGCGAGCCCGGGCACCACGCCGGGCTCGCCTTCTCCATCAGGGGACCCGTCGGGCGCTCCCGGCGCGCCGGGGGGCATGTCTCCCCGGTCCGTGGCCCTCTGGGTGCTCGTCGGGCTCGTCGGCGCCATCGGCTGGGCCGTGCTGGCCCTCTCGCGCGGTGAGGAGATCTCGGCCGCCTGGCTGCTCGCCGCCGCGCTGGGCTCGTACGCGATCGGTTACCGCTTCTACGCGCGCTTCATCGCGACCCGCGTACTGAAGGTGGACAGGACCCGCGCCACCCCGGCCGAACGCCTCGACAACGGTGTCGACTTCCACCCGACCGACCGACGGGTGCTTTTCGGCCACCACTTCGCCGCCGTCGCCGGCGCCGGCCCGCTGGTGGGCCCCGTACTCGCCTCGCAGATGGGCTATCTGCCCGGGACGATCTGGATCGTCGCGGGCGTGATCTTCGCGGGCGCGGTCCAGGACATGGTCACCCTGTTCTTCTCCACCCGGCGCAACGGCCGTTCGCTCGGCCAGATGGCCCGCGACGAGATCGGCCCGGTCGGCGGCGCGGCCGCGCTGGTCGCCGTGTTCGTCATCATGATCATCCTGCTGGCCGTGCTGGCCCTGGTCATCGTCAACGCGCTGGCGCACTCCCCGTGGGGCGTCTTCTCCATCGGCATGACCATCCCGATCGCCCTCTTCATGGGCTTCTACCTGCGCGTCCTGCGTCCAGGACGGGTCACCGAGGTCTCCGTCGTCGGGGTCGCGCTGCTGCTGCTCGCCATCGTCGCGGGCGGCTGGGTCGCGGAGTCCTCGCTGGCGGAGACCTTCACCCTGGAGAAGGAGACGCTGGTCCTCTGGATGATCGCGTACGGCTTCGTGGCGTCCGTGCTGCCGGTGTGGATGCTCCTCGCCCCGCGCGACTACCTCTCCACCTTCATGAAGGTCGGCACCATCGGCCTGCTGGCCGTGGGCGTGGTCGTCGCGATGCCGGTGCTGAAGATGCCCTCCGTCACCGACTTCGCCTCGCGCGGCGACGGCCCGGTCTTCGCCGGATCGATGTTCCCGTTCGTATTCATCACCATCGCCTGCGGAGCGCTGTCCGGCTTCCACTCGCTGGTCTCCTCGGGCACCACCCCGAAGATGATCCAGAAGGAGACCCAGGTCAAGGTCATCGGCTACGGCGCGATGCTGACCGAGTCCTTCGTCGCCGTCATGGCGATCATCACGGCCTGCATCATCGATCCGGGCCTGTACTTCGCCGTCAACTCCCCCGCCGGTGTCGTCGGCGCCACCGTCGAGACCGCCTCGCAGGCGGTGACGAACTTCGGCTTCGCCATCTCCCCGGACGCCCTCGCGCAGGCCGCGAAGGACGTGGAGGAGTCGAGCCTGCTCTCCCGCACGGGCGGCGCGCCGACCTTCGCACTCGGAATGTCGGAGATCTTCTCGTCCGTGATCGGCGGCGCCTCGATGAAGGCGTTCTGGTACCACTTCGCGATCATGTTCGAGGCCCTGTTCATCCTCACCACCGTCGACGCGGGCACCCGCGTGGGCCGCTTCATGCTCCAGGACACCCTCGGCAACGTGCACAAGTCCTTCAAGGACATCAGCTGGAAGCCCGGCGTCTGGATCGCCAGCGCGGCCGTCGTCGGCGGCTGGGGCTACTTCCTGTGGGTCGGCGTCAAGGACCCGCTGGGCGGCATCAACCAGCTCTTCCCGCTGTTCGGCATCGCGAACCAGCTGCTCGCGGCGGTCGCCCTGGCCGTCTGCACCACGCTGCTGGTCAAGTCGAGCCGCCTGAAGTGGGCCTGGGTGACGGGTGTTCCGCTGGTCTGGGACGTGGCCGTGACGCTCACCGCCAGCTACCAGAAGATCTTCTCCGACAACCCCAAGATCGGCTTCTTCGCGCAGCGGGACCTCCACCAGGACGGCATCGACGCCGGCAAGGTCCTGAAGCCCGCCAAGGACATGGGCGAGATGCACACCGTGGTCACCAACGCCACGGTGGACGGGGTCCTGTCGGTGTTCTTCGCGCTGCTGATCGTCATCGTGCTCCTGGACGCGGCCCGGACCTGCGTCAGGGCCGTCCGCAAGCCGGAGTCGGTCACCCTGGCCGAGGTCCCGTGGACCGAGTCCAGGATCATCGCCCCCGCCGGGCTGATCCCGACCGCCGAGGAGCGGGCCGAGCTCGCCGCGGCCGGCCTCGACTCGGGCGGGGGCCGCGCGCAGGAGCCCGCGCGGGAACCCGCGTGAGCGGCCTGCGGCGCGTACTGGGCCGCGCCCGGTTCTTCGTACGGGAGTTCTCGGGCGAGGCGGCGTACGACCGCCACGTCGCCCACGCCCGTACGCACGACCCGGACGCTCCGGTCCCCACCCGCCGGGCCTTCGAGCGGGCCCGCATGGACGCCCGCGAGGCCGACCCGCGGGAGGGCTTCCGCTGCTGCTGAACCCTGGGGGCGCACGCGTCGCCCGCAGGGGGCCGCACCATCCACTTCACCACAATCGGCTCGGCATCAGGTCTCAGCCTTAATGAGGGACGGATTTGCCTACCCCTCGGCCTACACCC